>JAJTBQ010000124.1 GCA_021286835.1 Thiomonas sp. | reverse complement strand
CCATGCCCGGTTCGCCGTAGAGCACGCCGCGCTCGCCGGTGCGCTGGTTCTGCACCGGCACCACGGCGTCACGGTCGGTGATGAGGGTGACTTCGGCGCTCCACGGGTAGTCGCGCGTGACCTGGCCCAGCAGGCCGGTCTCGTCGATCACGGGCGAGCCCAGCGCCACACCCTGCAGGCTACCCCGGTCGATCACCACGGTGCGGCTGAACGGGTCGCTGGCCTGCGCGCTGATCTGCGCCGCCACCGATTGCGGGGGCAGGCTTTGCTGCAGTTGAAGCAGGCCGCGCAGACGGTTGTTTTCCAGCCGCAGTTGCGTTTCGAGCTGGGCCTGCAGCGACAAGGCCACGTTGGCGCGCTGCAGACGGCTGATCTCCTGCTGCGCCTTGGCCGGGGCCTCCAGGTAGCTGCCCAGTTGTCGCGCCCCATTCACCGGGGCCTGGGCGATGCGCTGCAAGGGATAGATGACCACCGACAAGCCCTGCCGCAGCATGGGCGTGACCTTGAACCGCACGTCCAGCGCCATCAGCAGCACGGCGAGCGCGGAAAACAGCAGCAGCCGCGTGAGCGCAGAAGGCCCCTGCCGGAAAAACGGCGGAGGAGAGCGCTCAAGAGTGCCGTAGGCCATGGGAACGAGAGGAAACGCAGCGCCAGAACAGCTCGCAACAGAGCCCGGAACGGGGCCGCGCCGCAAGGCGCGCCCCGGAAAAACCGTCGATTACTCCGACGTGAAAATGGTGCCCAGCCGATCCATGCGCTCCAGCGCCATGCCGCTGCCCCGGGCCACGCAGGTCAGCGGGTCTTCGGCCACGAGCACCGGCAGGCCGGTTTCCTCGGCCAGCAGGCGGTCGAGGTCGCGCAGCAGCGCGCCGCCGCCGGTGAGCATCATGCCGCGCTCGGCGATGTCGGCGCCCAGTTCGGGCGGGGTCTGCTCCAGAGCGTTCTTGACGGCCGAGACGATCTGGTTGAGCGGATCGGTCAGGGCTTCGAGAATTTCGTTGCTCGAAATGGTGAAGCTGCGCGGCACGCCTTCGCTGAGGTTGCGGCCCTTGACTTCCATTTCCTTGACTTCCGACCCGGGGAAGGCCGAGCCGATCTGCTTCTTGATCTGCTCGGCGGTGGGTTCGCCGATCAGCATGCCGTAATTGCGGCGGATGTAGTTGATGATGGCCTCGTCGAACTTGTCGCCGCCCACGCGCACGCTGCCCTTATAGACCGTGCCGCCCAGCGAGATGACGCCGACTTCGGTCGTGCCGCCGCCGATGTCCACGATCATCGACCCCGTGGCTTCGCTGACCGGCAGGCCCGCGCCGATGGCTGCGGCCATGGGCTCTTCGATGAGATAGACCTCGCTGGCGCCCGCGCCCAGGGCCGACTCGCGAATGGCGCGGCGCTCGACCTGGGTGGAGCCGCAGGGCACGCAGATGATGATGCGCGGACTCGGCCGGAACATCCGGGTGTCGTGCGCCATCTTGATGAACTGCTTGAGCATCTGCTCGGTCACGGTGAAGTCGGCGATCACGCCGTCCTTCATCGGGCGGATGGCCTCGATATTGCCCGGCACCTTGCCGAGCATCTGCTTGGCTTCCTTGCCGACGGCCTGAATGGTTTTCTTGCCACTGGGGCCGCCTTCATGGCGGATGGCAACGACAGACGGCTCATCGAGCACGATGCCCTTGCCCCGCACATAGATCAGGGTGTTGGCGGTGCCGAGGTCGATGGCCAGGTCCGTCGAGAAATACTGGCGAAAGGTTCGGAACATGGACGGTAGAGGGCGCGCAGCGGGCGCCGAGGTAGCGGGTTGTGTGTGGAATAAGCAACAACAGGGCTTGATTTTCGGAACAAATCCTGCGCGCCAAATCGAAGCATCATAACCCATGCATGCGCATAAAATGGCGTTTTCCGCAGGCCTTTCCAGGGGAAACCGGAGCGCGTTTTCGCCCGATCGTCCCCGCTTCGTTCCTGCGACCTGCCCGCCTGTTCTCCGAGAGCTCCTTCGCTTGCCGGATGGCCCTCCGGACCGCCCCGATCGTTTCCGCCCCCGCCATGTCCCTCACCCTTCCCGATATCGACCGCCTGGCGCAACTCGCCCGGCTGGATCTGTCCATCAGCGAACGCGAACACATGCTGACCGACCTGAATGCGTTCTTTGCCGTGGTCGAGCAGATGCGTGCGGTCAACACCGACGACGTCACCCCGCTGGCGCACCCGCTCTCGGCCGTGCAGGACATGCCGTTGCGCCTGCGCGCCGACGCCGTGACCGAAGGCGACATCCGCGACGCGGCCCTGCGCAACGCGCCGGATGCGCAGGATGGCCTGTTCCTCGTGCCGAGGGTGGTCGAATGAGCGCGCCGCACGACCGCTCGAAGGCGAGCGCAGCCGACCTCTCCACCGCCGACTTGCGCACGCTCACCGAGGCCTTGGCCACGCGCGCGGTCTCCAGCGCGGAGCTCACCCGCGCGGCACTCGACCGCATCGCCGCCCACGCCGATCTGGGCGCCTTCCTCCACGTCGATGCCGAAGGCGCGCTGCAGGCCGCTCAGGCTGCCGACAACGCCCGCGCCGCGGGCGACTCCCGGCCGCTGCTGGGCGTGCCGGTGGCGCACAAAGACGTGTTCGTCACCCGCGCCATGCCAGCCACCGCCGGTTCGCGCATGCTGGCCGGTTATGTCAGCCCGTTCGATGCCACCGTGGTCGCCCGCCTGGGCTCGGGCGCCGACGACTTTGCGGGCGCGGGCATGGTCACCGTGGGCAAGACCAATATGGACGAATTCGCCATGGGCTCGTCCAACGAGAACTCGGCCTACAACCCCGTGCGCAACCCTTGGGACGCCGCCGCCATTCCCGGCGGCTCGTCGGGCGGCTCGGCCGCAGCGGTGGCCGCGCGCCTGGTGAGCGCCGCCACCGGCACCGACACCGGCGGCTCGATCCGCCAGCCCGCGGCCATGTGCGGCATCACGGGCATCAAGCCGACCTACGGCCTTTGCTCGCGCTACGGCATGGTCGCCTTCGCCTCCAGCCTCGACCAGGCCGGCCCGATGGCGCAGACCGCGTGGGACTGCGCCGCCCTGCTCACCGCCATGACCGGGTTCGATCCGCGCGACGCGACCAGCGTGGAGCGCGCCGTGCCCGACTATGTCGCTGCACTCGATCAACCCCTGCCCGGTGCCACCGCCGCGCAGCCGCTTGCGGGTCTGCGCATCGGCCTGCCGCGCGAGTACTTCGGCGCGGGCCTGGCCGCCGAGGTCGAAGCCGCCGTGCGCGAAGCCCTCAAGACGATGGAGGGCCTGGGCGCCAAGCTGGTGGACGTCTCGCTGCCGCTGACCGAGCTGTCCATTCCGGCCTACTACATCATCGCGCCGGCCGAGGCCAGTTCCAACCTGAGCCGCTTCGACGGCGTGCGCTTCGGCCATCGCGCGGCGCACTACAAAGACCTGGCGGAGATGTACGGCAGGAGCCGCGCCGAAGGCTTCGGCCCCGAGGTCAAGCGCCGCATCATGATCGGCGCCTATGTGCTGTCGCACGGCTATTACGACGCCTACTACCTCCAGGCGCAGAAGATCCGCCGCCTCATCGCCGACGATTTCGCCCGCGCCTTCACCCAGTGCGACGTGATCGCGGGCCCGGTATCGCCCACCGTGGCGTGGAATCTGGGCGACAAGGCCGACCCGCTGGCCAACTACCTGGCCGACATCTACACCCTCTCGGCCAGTCTGGCCGGGCTGCCCGGCATGAGCGTGCCCGCGGGCTTCGGTGCGGGCGCCAACGCCCGCCGCCCGGTCGGCCTGCAACTCATCGGGCCGCACTTCGCTGAAGAGCGCCTGTTGCAGCTCGCACACCAGTTCCAGCAGGTGAGCGACTGGCATCGCCGCACCCCGTTCTAGACACGGCCATGGATCTGCATACCTGGCTGACCTTCTTCGTGGCGAGCTGGCTCATCAGCCTCTCGCCGGGCGCGGGCGCGATCTCGTGCATGACCACGGGCCTGCGCTTCGGCTGGCGCCTGGGGGTGTGGAACATCCTCGGCCTGCAACTGGGCATCGCCGCCATTCTGGTGGTGGTCGCGGCAGGGCTGGGCGCGATTCTGGCCGCGAGCGAAACCGCGTTCAGCGTGATCAAGTGGTTCGGCGTGGCCTATCTGCTGTGGCTGGGCATCCAGCAATGGCGCGCCCCGGCGCACGGTCTGGTCGAAGGGGACGGCAGCGCCAGGAGCGCCACGCCGCCCACGCGCACCCAGCTCGTGATGCGCGGCTTTCTCATCAACGCCAGCAACCCCAAGGGCCTGGTCTTCATGCTCGCGGTGCTGCCGCAGTTCATCAACCCCGCGGCGCCGCAGTTGCCGCAGTATCTGCTGTGCGGGCTGTCGCTGTTCATCACCGATATCGTGGTGATGAACGCCTACACCCTGCTGGCCGCGCGCGTGCTCGTCGCGCTGCGCTCGCCGCAGCACCAACTCTGGCTGCAGCGCAGTTTTGGCACCCTGTTCATCGGCGCCGCGCTGCTGCTCTCGGCGTTTCGCCGTTCAACCTAGATTGTTCAATAGGACGCGGGATGATGGCGCGGTGGATTGGGGATGAATTTGGCTGCGGGCGACAAGCCCATAGCCCAAGCTATGGGCGCGAAGCACGCGGGCAAAGACGCCCCAAGCCACCCGCCAGCGCCCGCGTAGGCGCAACGCGCCGCCTATTGGACAATCTGGGTTCAACTTAAGGAATCGCACCATGTCATGGGAAGTGGTCATCGGGCTGGAAACCCACGTTCAGCTCTCCACCCAGTCCAAGATGTTTTCCGCCGCATCCACCGCGTTCGGCGCCGCGCCCAACACCCAGGCCTGCGCCGTCGATCTGGCGCTGCCCGGCGTGCTGCCGGTGGCCAACCGCGCCGCGGTGGAACGCGCCATCCGTCTCGGCCTCGCCTTGGGCGCAATCATCGCCCCGCGCTCCGTCTTCGCCCGCAAGAACTACTTCTACCCTGATCTGCCCAAGGGCTACCAGATCAGCCAGTACGAGATTCCCGTGGTGCAGGGCGGGGGGGTCGATTTCGTCGTGGACGGCAAGCCGCACCGCCTGCAGCTCACCCGCGCCCACCTCGAAGAAGACGCGGGCAAGTCGCTGCACGAAGCCGGTCTGTTCGACCGCGCGGGCAACGCCGCCAGCGGCATCGACCTCAACCGCGCGGGCACGCCACTGCTCGAAGTCGTCACCGAGCCCGACATGCGCAGCGCCCGCGAAGCCGCCGAATACGCCCGCGCCCTGCACGCGCTGGTCATGTGGCTGGGCATCTGCGACGGCAACCTGCAGGAAGGCTCGTTCCGCTGCGACGCCAACGTCTCCGTGCGCCGCCCCGGCGAGCCTCTGGGCACGCGCTGCGAGATCAAGAACCTCAACAGCTTTCGCTTTCTCGAAAAAGCCATCGAATTCGAGGTGCGCCGCCAGATCGAACTCATCGAAGACGGCGGCAAGGTCGTGCAGGAAACCCGGCTGTACGACCCCGACAAGGGCGAGACCCGCACCATGCGCACCAAGGAAGACGCGCACGACTACCGCTACTTCCCCGACCCCGACCTGCCGCCGCTGGTCATCTCGCCCGAGTGGATCGAGCGGGTGCGCGCCGACATGCCCGAGCTTCCCGGCCAGATGGCCGCGCGCTTCGTCGGGGCGCATGGCCTGAGTGCCGACGCCGCCGCGCAGATGACCCAGACCCGCGCCCACGCCGCCTACTTCGAGGCCTGCGTGGCCGCGGGCGCCGCGCCCAAACTGGCCGCCAACTGGATCATGGGCGAACTCGCCGCCCAGCTCAACCGCGACGAGCGCGACATCGGCGCCAGCCCCGTGAGCGCTGCGCAACTCGCCGCGCTCACCCGCAAGATCGACGACGGCACCCTGTCGAGCAAGACCGCCAAGGAAGTCTTCGGCGCGCTGTGGACGGGCGAGCAGGGCGGAGAAGTCAACGCCATCATCGACGCGCGCGGCCTGGCGCAAGTCAACGACAGCGCCGCGCTGCAGGCCGCCGTCGACGCCGTGCTCGCCGCCAACCCGAAGAACGTCGAGGAATACCGCGCCGGCAAGGACAAGGCCCTCAACGCCCTGGTCGGCCAAGTCATGAAAGCCACCGGCGGCCGCGCCAATCCGCAGCA
>JAJTBQ010000123.1 GCA_021286835.1 Thiomonas sp. | reverse complement strand
AGCCAGATCTCGAAGCAGGTTCCACCGCCCGGGCGGGGCAGGCAGCGGGCTTCGCCGCCATGCTGGCGGGCGATGCGGCGCACCAGGGCCAGACCCAGGCCGGTGCCGTCACCGCGTCCCGAGAGCCGTTCGAAGGGTTCGAAAATGCGTTGAGCGTCGGCGGGTGGGATGCCCGGCCCCTGATCGCAGACGCGGATGATGCCGCCGCCTTGCACCGCGGTCAGACTGACCTGGGGCGTCGAACCTGGCGCGTGCCGCTGCGCGTTGTCGAGCAGATTGCGCACGGCGCGGCGCAGCAGGCGCTCGTCGCCCTTCAGAGTGATCCAGTCGCCGTGCACGTCCACGTCGAAACGCGCCGCCTCCTCGGCCACCAGGGCGAGCAGATCGAGTTCATCGAGATGCAGGGATTGCCCGGGCGCGGCGTCCAGTCGGCTGGACAGCAGGATGTCGTCGATCAAGGCATCGAGTTCGGCGAGGTCGGCCTTGGCCGCACGCGCTGCGACGTCGCGCGCGGCGGCGGGCGCGGGCGTTGCCAGCGTTTCCAGACTCAGCCGCAGCCGGGTCAGTGGGGTGCGCAGTTCGTGCGAGGTGTAGGCGAGCAGCGATTTGTGGCTCTGCATCAGGGATTCGATGCGTATGGCCGCCGTATTGAAGCTCTGCGCGAGCTGGGCCACTTCGTCGTGGCCTTGCACAGGCACGCGCGCGCTCAGGTCGCCGCTGCCCCAGGCGCGCACGCCACGCTGCAGATTCTCCAGACGGCGCGTCAGGCGCCGCATGATCGGATAGGTCACCAGACTGAGCAGGACGGCGGTGACAACGGTGCCGGTGAAAGGCGAGAGAAGTAGGTGGCGCCAGGGCGAGGGTGGCCCGACGCCGTGCTGCTGCATGAAGGCGCGAAAGGCTTCGCGCCGGATATGCGCCTGTTGCGGGTCCATCTCGAACACCCAGTGGAACACCAGGGACGAGACGAGCGCCTGCACCAGCAGCGCCAGGATCAGCGCGATCCAGAAGCGCTTCCACAACTTGGCCTGCCTGGGCGATTCCGGCGCGGTCGTGGTGGACGCGTGCGAAGAAGCGGTCATGTTCAGATGCCGTCCTGTGACTTGGTGAAGACATAGCCCGCGCCGCGCAGCGTAAGGATGCGCCGCGGGTGGCGTGGATCATCTTCAATGGCCGCGCGGATGCGGCTGATGTGCACGTCGATGGATCGGTCGAAGGCTTCGAGCGATTCGCCTTTCACGGCGCCCAGCAGAAACTCTCGCGTCAGCACCCGGCCCGGGTGCCGCGCAAGCACCTGCAGCAGGTCGAACTGGTAGGCCGTCATCGGGCGGTCCTCGCCGTCGATGCGCGCCTGACGGGCGGCGGGATCGATATCCAGGCGACCGAAGCGCAGGATCTGTTCGGCCTGCGGATCGCGCGGCGAAAGGCTGCCCGCACGACGACGCGTAATGGCGCGCAGCCGGGCCAGCAGCTCGCGCGGTTCGAAGGGTTTGGTCAGATAGTCATCGGCGCCGATCTCCAGCCCGACCACGCGGTCGAACGGGTCGCCACGCGCGGTCAGCATGAGCACGGGCAGGTCGCTGTGCGTGCGCAGGCGGCGGCAGATGTCCAGGCCGTCGCCGTCGGGCAGCATCAGGTCGAGCACCAGGGCGTCGAATCCGGGCGCGTCGCCACGCCGGGGGCTGAGCTCGCTCTCGGCTTGCGCGGCATTGGCCGCATGCGTCACCTGCCAGCCGGCGGTCTGAAGAAAGTCACTGACCTGCTGGGCCAGGCGGAGATCGTCTTCAACCAGCAGAAGCTGGCTGGGAAGTGTGCGGGTTTGCGCAGTCATGGGTGATCCCGTTCAGGAAGTCGCAGTTTCAGCAAAAGCGTGCAGGCCGCGAGGCGGCCTGCAACTGACGAACGAGGACTTATTTCATCATGCCCGGGCCGTCCATGGGGCCCATGCCGGGACCATGACGGTGCTTCATGCGTTCCATGCGGTGTTCCATCATGGCGTAGATCTTGGCGCGCTGCTCGGGAGTGAGAATCTGCGCCATCTCGTACTGGGTCTGCGTGCGGTCGCGCGAGAGCTGGTTGGCCAGGGCCATCTGCTTGTCGCGCAGCACTTCCAGAGCGCCGCGATCGATCTGTGGCGCGGCCAGCAGCTTCATGCGCTGTTGCATCAGTTCACGCATCTGCATCATCTCCGGGCGGGCCTTTTCCCAGGACTGCTTCTGCAGCGCACGCATCTTTTCGCGCTGCTCGGGGCTGACGCCAGCCTTCGAAAGCATGCGCTCCATGCCGCGTTCGCCGTGCTTGCCTGGGCCGCAGTGGCCCATCTTTCCGCCCATGCCCGGACCGCCCTGTGCCATCGGGGCCGGCGGTGGAGGGGGCGGGGTCTGGGCGCTCGCCAACGCGGCGTGGCTGGCCACGGTGACGACCAGCATGGTGCTGACCATGCCCAGGGTTCGGCGCAGGCGCGACGGCGCGCTGGAGGAGGTCGCCGAAGCGGTTGAGGTTTGAGGATTCATGGCAGTCCTTGTGAGGGAAGTAACGATGAATCCATTTTGCGAGTCGGCGTTTGCCCGCAGGTCTCGCGAGGGTGAAGATATGTAAAGCCGCGTCGACGCGCCTGGCTCTATTCGCCTTCGCCAAACTTGTCGTCGAACAGCGCCTGAACCGCGTCCAGGGCGATGTCGGCCTGATCGCCTTCGGCATCGACCGTGACCGTGGAGCCGATGCCCGCGGCCAGCATCATCACGCCCATGATGCTCTTGGCATTGACGCGGCGCGCGCCCTTGGCGATGAAGATGTCGCAGGGAAACTGACCAGCGAGCTTGGTGAGTTTGGCCGACGCGCGAGCGTGCAGGCCGAGCTTATTGCTGACTTGAATGATGCGTTGCGGCATGAGAAGGGCTGCGTAGCGGTTGTTGTTGTGGAGCGCTCGCCGACACCTGGATGACGCCCTGGATGGCGCCTGCAGCGGCGCGGGCCGCGAGGCCGTCGAGCGACTCGTCCTGATAGCACACGGAGCGCAGCAGCATGGGCAGGTTCACCCCAGCGACGATTTTCAGCTTGAGGTCGCTCGCCAGTTCGGTCAGGCGCTGCGCGATATTGCTGGGCGTGGCGCCGAAGACGTCGACCAGCAGCAGCGCGCTGCCGTCGCTGGCAACCTGTCGCAGCGCAACCAGCGCCTCCTGCGCCGTGGCTTCGACCACCGCATCGGGCGCGACGTCGAAGGCCATAAGCCTCTGGGGACACCCTGCGTACACATGGCTGGCACATTCCCTTAGAGCGCTGGCCAGTGGGGCATGGGCGACGATGAAAAGACCGGGCATACGGGGTTTACCGGCGATGGATCTTGCAAGGCATGATAAGTCGCCGGATTTCAGGGCGTGGGGGACAAATTCACGGAAGCGGCAAAAGTTTGCGCGGCCTCGTCCTTGAAATCGGGGGTGGGGGCGAACGCCGTGACCTGGTAAACGCTGTTGCCCTGGCTGAAGAGCAGCACGCGCTCGCGCACGGGTTTGCCGTCGGGCGTCTGGCCGTCGATGCGAAGATCGAGGGCGTCGGGCAGACCGGGCGTGGCGTTCTTGGGGATGTCAGGCGAAGAAAACGTGACCTTGCCGCGCACATTCCCGACCGCGGCCTGATGCAACTGGGCCAGCGCCCTGGCCGCCAGGGCGGGATTGGGCAAATGGGCATGGGCAAGCGCGAAGGTCATCTTGTCGGCGACGCAGCCCGTCATGCTCATCTTGATGCTTTGATCGGCCAGCACCACGTCTTGCGAGATCTGCTCCGGCTTGCACGGATAGGTCAGCAGGATGTTGATGTCTTTCGGGCGCACGTCGCGCCAGTCAAGTGCAGGAGAACAGGCGCTGAGCAGCGCCGCGGCAGCGAGCAACAAGGCGGAGAACCGGATCACCGACGATGCCGCTGGGTATCGAGCTGTGAATAACATGCCGCCATTATCCCGTGACTCGCAATCGAAGGAGCAGCATGTCGGTGTGGAATGGATTCCTAGGAGCTGATCGGCCCGGTCGAAGGGGCGCACTTGGGGCCCTGTGGCGGCGCTTTCTGCGTCGGGTGGCCGTCGTTTTTCTGGGTTTGATGGCTGGCGCGGCCTGGGCGGAAACGCCCTTGCCGCCGGTGCAGAACCTGCAGCAGAGTGTTCTCAAGACTGCGGCCAAGGACCAGCCGCTGATCGTCATGTTCAGTCTGCCCAACTGCCCCTTTTGCGAAAAGCTTCGCCGCACCCAATACCAGTTTCTGGCGAAGGAGGGCTATGTGGTGCAGCAGATCGAGATCACCAGCCGCGCCTCGGTGACGGGTTTCGATGGCATGCCCACCACGGGCGTGCAGCTTGCACGGCAGTTCGGCATCCAGCTCGCGCCGACGGTGCTGTTCTTCGGGCCGGGCGGCAAGGAGATCGGGGAGCGCATCACAGGCGCGCCGACGGCGGATTTCTATGGGGCGTTCATCGACCGTGCCCTGCAGGAAAGCGCGCAGGCGCTCAAGACCGCCAAGGCCTCGGGGACAAAGGCCTGACCCCGAGAGGGCTGTCGCGGCTCGGCGACAAAGCGCCCCAGGAAGATGCGGGAATTCATATACCCCCATGAGTATTGATATACTCCGGCCTGTATATATCGCGTGACCTTGACGGATCGGAAGGCTATCCTCGAAAACATGCCCAAGGGTATGGGGCGATGGCCTGGGAAATCTGGTTTTTCAGACAGGATCTCACGCATTCCCGGTTGACTTTCCTCTTTCTGGCGGAGCTGGACGATGATGGTTTCCTTGCCCCGGCGTGTGCGCGTCGGGCTGTTGACGAGCGCCTGTCTCTACATGATGGGTGGTTGGGCGCTGGCCCAGGCCCAGTCCGACACGCTGGATTTCCGCCAGGCGGTGGATGTCGCCCTCAAGCAAAACCCGGATCTGCTCGGGGTGCAGGCGCAAATGGCGCAGGCCCGGGCCGGCATTGCGCAGGCCGAGGGCGCCAGGTTGCCGAAGATCACGGTCTCGGCCGGCGTCACCCGCACGAATGACGCGCTCAATGCCTTCGGGCTGAAGCTGTCGCAGCGGCAGGCGACGTTCAACGACTTTGGCGCGGGGGATTTTCTGAACGCGCTGAATTCCGGCGGCAATCCGCTTCCCATCGCTCCCGACAATCTCAACTATCCCGGCGCGGTCAACAATTTCAACACCCGCATCGAGGCGCAACTGCCGCTCTATACCGGCGGCAAGCTTCAGGGTTACATGCAGCAGGCGCGGTCGATGCTGATGGCGGCTCAGGCGGGCGACCAGGCGGCCCGGCAGCAGATCATCTATCACGCGCTGCAGGCCTATGACGGCGTCTATACCGCACGGGCTTTCCAGGGCGTTGCGGCCAAGGCAGTCGAGGCCTCGCAAAGCCAGGTCAAGACGGTCGACAGCCTGCTCAAGCAGGGCGTGGTGATCAAGAGCGATCTGCTTTCGGCGCAGGTCCATCTCGAAGAGGTGAAACTGCAGCAGGATCAGGCCGCCAACATGGAAGCGCAGGCCATGGACGGCTTGCACGTGGTGCTGGGCATGCCGTTGAACCAGGCCCTCAGTCTGGGCCCTGAGGTGCAGGTGTCGATGCCCGAGGGAGACCCGGATGCCTGGGTCGGCCAGGCCATGGCCCGCAATCCGCAGATTCAGGTGCTGCAGCATCAAATCGCCGCGGCCAACGGCAAGGTTGAGGTGGCGCGCGCCGACCGCTATCCGCAGATCGGTGCCATGGCGCGCTACGACACCAACGACCCCAACGCGGGGTTCGAGTCGCGCAGCTATACCGTGGGCGCGCAGTTGAGCTGGACGATTTTCGACGGTGGGGTGACCCGCCATGCCGTCGATCAGGCCGTGGCGCAGCGCATGGAGCTGCAGGCCAAACTTCAGAGCGCGCAAAACCAGCTTGGCATGCAGGTTCAGGACAGTTATCGCAAGGCGGTGGATGCCGCCCATCAGGCGAAGATCCGTGAACTGGCCGTCACGCAGGCCGAGGAAGCCGCGCGCATCGTCAACAGGCGTTATGCCGACGGCGTGGGCACTCTGGTGGAGGTGCAGGGCGCGCAGGCGCAGCTCGACAAGGCGCGGGCCGATCTGATTCTGGCCCGGCAGCAGGTCAACCTGCAGCGGGCGGC
>JAJTBQ010000122.1 GCA_021286835.1 Thiomonas sp. | reverse complement strand
TCGACCACGCCGTAGTCGCCCGGCGCGTATTGCAGCAGCCAATCGCCTGCCTTGCCATGCAGCAGGTCGCCGCCCGCGCTGCGCGCCATGCGGAAGGAATGGGTCATGCGCCGCGCCAGCACCGGAATGGGCTGGTTGACGTAGGGCCCGTCCTGCCCCATCGCAGCGTCCCCGAGCGTCTGGTAGCGCGCCTCGAAGCGGGCACGCGACACGCTCCAGCGGTCGCCGGTGGCGCCGGTGATGATGGCGTCGCCCACGGCGTAACGGTTCGGTCCTTCGCGGCTGCTCAGTTCACCGGCCTTCGTGGCGAACTGCACCTGCACCGACTCGTGCTTGATGTAGCTGGCCGCCTGAGGATCATCCCGCAGATCCACATCGCGCAGCAGGGGCGGTTGCGCATCTTGCGCAGACGTGCGGATCTCATCACTTGCCATCGAGCACCTCCCAACGCTCCAGGGCGTGGAGCAGTTCTTCGTCGATCTGGGCGTAGCGCTCCTGCATTTCGCTGATACGCACGGTGGCCGAGGTATAGCTGGCCGGGTCGGCCAACTGATCGGAGAGCGATTTCTGCTCGGTCTCCAGTGCGGCGATGCGGCCGGGCAGTTCCTGCAGTTCGCGCTGCTCCTTGTAGCTGAGCTTGCGTCTGGCCGGTGCCGCGGGGATGGCGGACTCGGTCGGCGTGGGCTTGCTCTGCGCCGCGCCGCGCTTGTCAGAGGCGCCGCCCGCCGACTTGGTCAACTGCGCTTGCAAGGCGCGGGCGCGCTGGGACTGGGTGAGCCAGTCGGTCACGCCGCCCTCGTACTCGCGCCAGCGGCCCGGGTCGTCCGGCGTGCCTTCGCTCACGAGGGTGCTGGTCACCACGTTGTCGAGAAAACGCCGGTCGTGGCTGACCAGGAAGACGGTGCCGGGAAAATCCTGCAACAGCTGCTCCAGCAGTTCGAGCGTGTCGATGTCGAGATCATTGGTCGGCTCGTCGAGCACCAGCACATTGGCCGGGCGGGCGAACAGACGGGCCAGCAACAGTCGATTGCGCTCCCCGCCGGAGAGCGACTTGACCGGCGAATTGGCCCGCGCCGGCGAAAACAGAAAATCGCCCAGATAACTCATCACATGCTTGCGCTGCCCGGCCACCTCCACCCATTCGCTGCCCGGGCTGATGGTGTCGGCCAGGGTGGCGTCGGGGTTGAGTACGGCGCGCATCTGATCGAAGTACGCCACCTGCAGCCGCGTGCCCTGACGCACGGTGCCGCCGTCTGGCGCGACCTCGCCCAGAATGAGCTTGAGCAGGGTGGTCTTGCCCGCGCCATTGGGGCCGATGAGGCCCACCTTGTCGCCACGCAGGATGGTGGCGGAGAAATCGCGCACGATCACGCGCTCGCCATAGGCCTTGTCGACGTGCTGCAACTCGGCCACGATCTTGCCGCTGGACTGCCCGCCGTCCACGTCGAGCTTGACCCGCCCGAGCGACTCACGCCGGGCCGCGCGCTGGCTGCGCAACGCTTCCAACCGGTTGATGCGGCTGACGCTTCGGGTGCGCCGCGCCTCCACGCCCTTGCGGATCCAGACTTCCTCCTGCGCCAGAAGCTTGTCGGCGCGCGCATTCATCACGGCCTCGTCGGCCAACTCTTGTTCCTTGCGGGCCTCGTAGGCCGCGAAATTGCCCGGATAGCTGCGCAAGGCGCCGCGGTCGAGCTCGACGATGCGGGTGGCGACATCGTCGAGAAAGGCCCGATCGTGCGTGATCAGAATCAGGCTGCCGCGAAACCCGGTGAGCAATTCCTCCAGCCAGGCGATGGCGTCGAGGTCGAGGTGATTGGTCGGCTCGTCGAGCAGCAGCACGTCGGGGGCCGCCACCAGCGCCTGCGCCAGCGCCACCCGCTTCTGCATGCCCCCGGAAAGGCTGTCCACGCGGACGGTGCCGTCGAGCTGCAGCCGCTGCAGGGTTTGATCGACCCGCGTCTCCCAGTTCCAGCCGTCCAGCAGTTCGATCCGGGTCTGCAAGGCGTCGAGATCATCGTCCGGCGCGTGTTGCTCGAAGCGGTCGCGCAGGGCCCGGGCCTCGGCCACGCCCTCGCTGACCACGTCGAAGACCGTGGCCCCGGCGGCGAACGTCGCCTCCTGCGGCACATAGACCCGGCGCAGGCCCTGCTGAACCTGCACCAGACCATCGTCGGGCGGCTCCAGCCCGGCCAGGATGCGCAACAGCGAAGACTTGCCCGTCCCGTTGCGACCGATCAGGCCCACGCGCTCACCGGTCTCCAGGGCCATGGCGGCATGATCGAGCAGGGCCACATGGCCAAAGGCGAGCGACAAATCCGAGACGGAGAGAACGGCCATGCGTAGCGTTTCTTGCGAAAGGAGGGGCGCTCATTGTGCCAGTGGCGCGGCGCTACCATGCGCCGATGGACTCCCTGCGCGCTGAACTCGCCGTACTGGCCGCCCGCCTGATCGTCGAAGATGGCCTGGACTACGGCACGGCCAAACGCAAGGCCGCCAAGCGGCTGCTGGGTCATCGGGTCGCGCACGACCTGCTGCCGAGCAACGACGAAATCGAGCAACAGGTTCGCGAGGAGCTGGCGCTCTTCCATGCCGACACGCAGCCTTTGCAACTGCTGCAGCTGCGGCGGTCGGCACTGACGCTGATGGAGGAATTTGCCGCGTTCAATCCTCACCTGGCAGGTGCCGTGTGGCATGGCACAGCCAACGAGCACTCCGATCTGCACGTGCTGCTGTTCACCGACGACACCAAAGGGGTGGAGATCCACTGCATCGACCGCGGATTTTCCGTTCAGGTCGGCGAAGCGCCGCACTATGCCGGCCGCGGACGCATCGAGCAGTTGACCCTGGCTTGGCCCCCGCACGAACGCGAGGGCTTCCTCGCCCATCTCAGCCTTTACCCGGAGAAAGACATCCGGGGTGTCCTGCTGCCCGATGCGCAGGGCCGCACACCCCGGGGCACCCTTTCTGCGCTGCGGCAACTCTTGCAGCAGCCTGCGGCGCGCACCGATAACCCGCAGCATTGAGCCAGTTCGCCTTGCATGCACAATGCCGGCAGTCTGATCGCTACGCCCTAGGCCATGAACAAAGTCAATATCTGGATTTCCGCCGCCATCATCCTGCTGATCGCCGTCGTACTGGGCAATGCCTGGTTTCAACGCGAGCGCAGCGTGCCCATCGCCGTCGAAAACAATGCGGTTCAATCGTTCTATGCCGACAAACTCGCCGATCTTCAGGGAAAGAACATCGATCTTTCGCAATACCGGGGCAAACCCCTGGTGGTCAACTTCTGGGCGAGCTGGTGCCCGCCCTGCATTGCAGAAATGCCCGATTTTTCTGAGTTTTACAAGCAAAACAAAGACAAAGGCGTAGAGATGGTCGGCATTGCGCTCGACAACCCAACGGCAGTGCGAGAATTTCTGAAAGAGCATCCGGTGAGTTATCCCATCCTGCTCGGGGGCATGAACGGCATCGCCCTCAGTACCAGCCTGGGCAACAAGCAAGGCGGACTGCCCTTCACCGTGGTTCTCGACGGCAAGGGCGATGTCGTCTTCCAGAAACTGGGAAGAACCTCTCTGGACGAGCTGAAAGAAGCCGTGCCTTCGGCGCACTGAAAAATCCTTCCGCCCCCTTCCTCTCATCGACCGTACGGAGCGTTTCTCCATGAGCCAGCCACGCATCCTCGTTCTTCATGGGCCGAACCTCAACCTTCTGGGGCAACGGGAGCCGCACATCTACGGCGCGACCACGCTGGAAGACATCCATCAGTCCTTGCAGGCTCTGGCTGCGGAACTGGGGGTGGAGGTGCTGGCCTTCCAGAGCAATCATGAAGGCGCGCTGATCGACCGCCTGCATGCGGCCCGCCTGGATGGCACACGCTATATCGTGATCAATCCCGCCGCCTATACGCACACCAGCGTGGCACTGCGCGACGCCATCGCCGCGACGGATCTGCCTTTCATCGAGGTGCATCTGAGCAATGTGTATCGCCGCGAACCCTTCCGCCATCACTCCTACTTTTCCGATCTGGCCACCGCCGTCATCAGCGGCTGTGGCGCGCACGGCTACGTTCTGGCCCTGCGCCACGCCGTGGTTGATCTTGGGAATCGTAAAAATTGATGGTCTAATGCGACACTTATCAGCGACTTAACGACAGATCATGGATTTACGCAAACTCAAGACTTTGATCGACCTGGTCTCCGATTCCAACGTCTCCGAACTGGAGATCACGGAAGCCGAGGGCACGGTGCGCATCGTCAAGGCGCAGCCTCAGCCCATCGTGCAATACGCCCCCATGCCTGCCCAGGCGCCGGTGCATTACGCGCCCGCCCACGCCGCGCCCGTGCCCGCTGCGGTTCCTGCTGCGCCTGCCGCGGAAGCTGAAGCGGCCGTTGCAGGCCATGTGCTCAAGTCGCCGATGGTCGGTACGTTCTATCGTTCCTCGTCTCCGGGTGCCGCGCCGTTCGTCGAGGTCGGCGATGCGGTCAAGGTCGGACAGACCCTGTGCATCATCGAGGCCATGAAAATCCTCAACGAAATCGAGTGCGACAAGGATGGCGTGGTGAAGGCGGTGATGAGCGAGAACGGCCAGGCCGTGGAGTTCGGTCAACCCCTGTTCGTCATCGAGTAATGGCTTTGGCAGGAAAGCACCGGGACCTTCCCGGTTTTCTTGATTTCCCTGGGAAACGGGCCAGGCGCGTGCAACGGCACGCCCGAAGCGCCAGATGAGCGCCGGGCTCTGACCGTCACCCTGCGCTACGCGGGCGACTTCGCCCTTCCCAGCACTTGAACGGACAACGCGCATGTTCAAAAAAATCCTCATTGCCAACCGTGGCGAAATCGCCCTGCGGGTGCAGCGTGCCTGCCGCGAGTTGGGCATTCAGACCGTGGTGGTCTATTCGGAAGCCGACCGCGAGGCCAAATATGTGAGGCTCGCCGACGAGGCGGTCTGCATCGGTCCGGCGCCGTCGGCGCAGAGCTATCTGCATATGCCGGCCATCATCTCGGCCGCGGAAGTGACCGATGCCGAAGCCATTCATCCGGGCTACGGCTTTCTGTCGGAAAACGCCGATTTCGCCGAGCGGGTGGAGAAGTCCGGCTTCGCCTTCATCGGGCCACGACCCGATTCGATCCGACTGATGGGCGACAAGGTCAGCGCCAAGCAGGCCATGATCCGTTCGGGCGTGCCCTGCGTGCCCGGTTCGGAGGGCGCGCTGCCTGAAGATCCGCGCGAGATCACGCGCATCGCGCGATCCATCGGCTATCCGGTCATCATCAAGGCGGCGGGCGGCGGCGGTGGCCGCGGCATGCGTGTGGTGCATACCGAGGCGGCGCTGATCAATGCGGTCACCATGACACGCAGCGAAGCGGCCGCAGCCTTCGGCAATCCGGCGGTCTATATGGAGAAATTCTTGCTCCAGCCGCGGCATATCGAGATCCAGGTTCTGGCCGACACCCATGGCAACGCGGTGTGGCTGGGCGAGCGCGACTGCTCGATGCAGCGCCGCCACCAGAAAGTGCTGGAAGAAGCGCCGGCACCCGGCATTCCGCGGCGGCTTATCGAGCGCATCGGCGCGCGCTGTGCCGACGCCTGCAAGAAAATCGGCTATCGCGGAGCGGGCACGTTCGAGTTCCTGTACGAGAACGGGGAGTTCTACTTCATCGAGATGAACACCCGCGTGCAGGTCGAACACCCTGTCACCGAGCTCATCACCGGCGTGGACATCGTGGTCGAGCAGATCCGCATCGCCGCGGGCGAGAAACTGAGCGTGCGCCAGCGCGGTGTGACCTTCAACGGCCATGCGATCGAGTGCCGCATCAATGCCGAAGATCCCTACAAATTCACCCCGTCGCCGGGCCGCATCAGCGTGTGGCACACCCCTGGCGGCCCGGGCGTGCGCGTCGATTCTCACGCCTATGCCAATTATTTCGTCCCGCCCAACTATGACTCGATGATCGGCAAGATCATCGTGCATGGCGCCACGCGGGAGCAGGCCATTGCGCGCATGCGCATCGCGCTGTCGGAAATGGTTGTGGACGGCATCCTGACCAATATCCCGCTGCATCGCGAGCTCATGGTGGACGCCCGCTTCATCGAAGGCGGCACCAGCATCCACTACCTCGAGGAATACCTCGCGGCGCGGCATCCTGCCTGAGA
>JAJTBQ010000121.1 GCA_021286835.1 Thiomonas sp. | reverse complement strand
TGCGCCTTCTCCACCTCGTCGAACAGGATCACGCTGTACGGCTTGCGGCGCACGGCCTCGGTCAGGTAGCCGCCCTCGTCGTAACCCACGTAGCCCGGAGGCGCGCCGATCAGGCGGGCGACCGAGTGCTTCTCCATGAACTCGCTCATGTCGATGCGGATGAGGTGCTCGTCCGAATCGAACAGGAATTCGGCCAATGCCTTGGTCAGCTCGGTCTTGCCCACCCCGGTGGGTCCCAGGAACAGGAAGGATCCATACGGCCGACGTGGATCGGACAGGCCGGCACGCGACCGGCGAATGGCGTCCGACACGGCGCGGATGGCTTCGTCCTGCCCCACCACGCGACGGTGCAGGCGATCTTCCATGTGCACCAGCTTGTCGCGCTCACCTTGCAGCAGCTTCGACACCGGGATACCGGTCGAGCGCGACACCACCTCGGCAATTTCCTCCGCGCCCACCTGCGTGCGCAGCAGCCGGCGCGCGGGCGCCGATCCACCCGCCTCGGTTTCCTTGGCCTGGGCCTCATGCAGCTTGCGTTCCAGTTCCGGCAGCCTGCCGTACTGCAACTCGGCCACCTTGTTGAAATCACCCTTGCGCTTGAATTCCTCGATCTCGAAGCGCAGCTTGTCGATTTCTTCCTTGATGTGCGCGGAGCCCTGCACGGCGGCCTTCTCGGCCTTCCAGATTTCGTCCAGGTCGGCGTATTCGCGGTCGAGCTTGGCCAGCTCCTCCTCGATCAGCGCCAGGCGCTTGCGCGAGGCCTCGTCCTTCTCCCTTTCCACGGCGGCGCGCTCGATCTTGAGCTGGATGCGCCGGCGGTCGAGCTTGTCCATCGCCTCCGGCTTGGAGTCGATCTCGATCTTGATCTTGGCCGCGGCCTCGTCGATCAGGTCGATGGCCTTGTCGGGCAGGAAGCGATCGGTGATGTAGCGATGGCTCAGCTCCGCCGCGGCGACGATGGCCGGGTCGGTGATGTCCACACCGTGGTGCACCTCGTACTTCTCCTGCAGACCGCGCAGGATGGCGATGGTGTCCTCCACGCTCGGCTCGTCGACCAACACCTTCTGGAAGCGGCGCTCCAGCGCGGCGTCCTTCTCGATGTACTTGCGATATTCGTCCAGCGTGGTCGCGCCGATGCAGTGCAGCTCGCCGCGCGCCAGCGCCGGCTTGAGCATATTGCCCGCATCCATCGCGCCCTCGGCCTTGCCCGCGCCGACCATGGTGTGCAGTTCGTCGATGAAGACGATGGTCTGGCCGGCGTCCTGCGACAGCTCCTTGAGCACGTTCTTCAGCCGCTCCTCGAACTCGCCGCGAAACTTCGCCCCGGCCAGCAGCAGCGCGATGTCCAGCACCAGCAGGCGCTTGCCGCGCAGGCTATCTGGCACCTCGTCGTTCACGATGCGCTGCGCCAGCCCTTCGACGATGGCCGTCTTGCCCACGCCCGGCTCGCCGATCAGCACCGGGTTGTTCTTGGTCCGGCGCTGCAGCACCTGGATGGCGCGGCGGATTTCGTCGTCGCGGCCGATCACCGGATCCAGCTTGCCCTGGCGGGCACGCTCGGTGAGGTCGAGGGTGTATTTCTTGAGCGATTCGCGAGCGCCCTCGGCCTCCGCGCTGTTGACGTTCTGCCCGCCGCGCACCGCCTCGATGGCGCTTTCCAGCGACTTGCGGGTCAGCCCGTTCTCCCGGGCGATCCGCCCGGCCTCGCCCTTGTCGTCCGCCACGGCGAGCAGGAACAATTCGCTGGCAATGAATTGATCATTGCGCTTGGTGGCTTCTTTTTCGGTGACGTTGAGCAGGCCGTTGAGCTCGCGGCTGACCTGCACGTTGCCGTCGGTGCCCTCCACCTGCGGCAGGCGGTCCATGGCCTGCGCCGCGGCCTGGGTGAGTCCGCCGACGTTCACGCCGGCACGCGCCAGCAGCGCGCGCGGGCCTTCCTGCTCCAGCAGGGCATGCAGCAGGTGGACCGGCTCGATGTAGGCGTTGTCGTGCGTCACCGCGCGCGATTGGGCCTCGGCGAGCGCCTCCTGGAATTGGGTTGTGAGTTTTTCGATCCGCATGGAATCCTCCGTCCTGAACTGCCGCATAGATACGGCTTTTCAGGTGGATTTTCAAGCGCGATCGTGTCGGTTCCGTGGCGCGGCGAGAGGAGTCGCCCAATTTTCAGCGTTTGAGCTTGGCGAAGGCCGCCGCCATGGCGGTGTTCTGCGAAGCGGGTGCGGTGGCCGCGCGCGAATGACCGGCTCGGCCGCTCTCCTGGCGATCGCGGGGACGCGCGGACAGGCCCGGTCCGCCCGGTGCTCGTGCGGCGTCCCGGGCGGGGTCGGCAGGCCGCATCGACAGCGCGATGCGCTTGCGGGCCACATCGACCTCGACCACACGGACCTTGACGATGTCGCCGGTCTTGACCACTTCGCGGGCGTCGTTCACGAAGCGCTGCGCCATTTGCGAGACATGGACCAAGCCGTCCTGATGCACGCCCAGATCGACGAAGGCGCCAAAGGCCGTGACGTTGGTGACCGTGCCTTCAAGCTGCATGCCGGGCTCCAACTGCTTGATGTCGTGCACCCCGTCGAGCAGTCTGGCCGTGCGGAACTCGGGGCGCGGGTCGCGACCGGGCTTCTCCAGCTCGGCCAGCACGTCGCGCACGGTGAACGCGCCGAAGCGATCGTCCACGAACTGCTCGGGCCGAAGTCTGGCGAGGGCTTCGCGCTGTCCCATCAGGGCGTCGATGGGGCGTCCGGCCGCCGCCAGCAGCCTCTCGACCAAGGGATAGCTTTCCGGGTGCACGCCCGTGCGGTCGAGCGGATTGTCGCCGCCGTTGATGCGCAGAAAACCCGCGGCCTGCTCGAAGGTCTTATCGCCGAGACCGCGCACCGCCTTGAGCGCCTCGCGGTTCGCAAAGGCGCCGGCCTGGTCGCGGTGCAGCACGATCTGTTCGGCGATGCGTCCGCTCAACCCCGCCACGCGGGCAAGCAGCGGCGCCGAGGCGGTGTTGAGGTCCACGCCCACGGCGTTCACGCAGTCTTCGACGATGGCGTCGAGCTTGCGCGACAGCGCGGCCTGGTTCACATCGTGCTGGTATTGGCCCACGCCGATGCTCTTGGGGTCGATCTTCACCAGTTCGGCCAGCGGGTCCTGGACCCGGCGGGCGATGGATACGGCCCCGCGCAGGCTCACGTCCAGATCGGGGAACTCGCGGCTCGCCAGGCTGCTAGCGGAATACACCGAGGCGCCGGCCTCGCTCACCGTGAGCTTGGCCAGGCCGGGCTGGTTGGCGTTGCGCAGCAGCTCGGCGGCGAGCAGATCCGTCTCGCGGCTCGCCGTGCCGTTGCCGATGGCGATGAGCTGCACGCCATGACGACTGACCAGCGCCGACAGCGCGGCCAAGGCGCCCTGCACATCCCGGCGCGGTTCGAAGGGGTAGACGGTGGCGGTCTCCAACAGTTTTCCGGTGACATCGACCACGGCGACTTTCACCCCGGTGCGGATGCCAGGATCCAGCCCCATGACGACCTTGGGTCCGGCAGGCGCGGCGAGCAGCAGGTCGCGCAGATTCGCGCCGAACACGTCGATGGCGACGGCCTCCGACTGCTCTCGCAGACGCGACAGCAGCTCGCGCTCGAGCGTCAGCGAGAGCTTCACCTTCCAGGTCCACTGGAGCACCCGGCGCAACCAGTCGTCCGCTGCACGCCCCTGATGGCTCCACCCCAGCAACACGGCCAGACGCCCCTCGGCCTGCGCGATCAGCAAGGAGGCAACGTTGCCCTCGGGAGGAGGCGGAAGATCAATGCGTGCATCGAGCATGTCCTGCGCACGCCCGCGCAGTACCGCCAGGGCGCGGTGCGAAGGCACCTTGTCCAGCGGCTCGGCATAGTCGAAATAGTCGCGAAACTTGGCGCCTTCCTGTTCTTTTCCGGCGCGCACCTGGCTGATCAGCTGGCCGGTCTGCCAGAGCCATTCGCGCATGGGTGCGACCACAGCCGGATCTTCAGACCACCGTTCGCTGAGGATGTCGCGTGCGCCGTCGAGGCAGGCCTGTGGCGTGGAAGTGTCGGCCACGTCGTTGCTCTGCGGCGGACGGACGTACGCTGCCGCCGCCTGCAGCGGATCGGTCTGCGGCTGCTGCCACAGCAAGTCGGCGAGGGGCTCCAGGCCGGCCTCTCTCGCCTTCTGCGCCCGGGTGACGCGGCGAGGCTTGTAGGGCAGGTAGAGATCTTCGAGTTCCTGCTTCTGCCCGGTCGCGCTGATGGCAGCCTGCAACGCCGGGGTGAGCTTGCCCTGCTCGGCAATGGACTGCAGCACCACGGCGCGCCGATCTTCGAGTTCGCGCAGATAGAGCAGGCGCTCTTCCAGTGTGCGTAGATGATCGTCGCTCATGCCGCCCGTCACTTCCTTGCGATAACGGGCGATGAAGGGGACGGTGGCGCCGCCGTCCATCAGTTCGATCGCCGCCTGAATCTGCGTGGCGGGGAGCTGCAGTTCGGCGCTGAGCGCCTGCAACACCCGCCGCGCGGCGACCTGCGGCTGGGCAAACGGATTCGGTGAGGCGGTGTCGGCAACGGTCATGGCAGGCAAAAAAACCTGCAGTCTAACCAGCCGCCCGGCAGTCGCTGCTGGGCGCCTGCCGCGGCGCTTACAGCGCGTTCACGGGCACCTTGAGGTAGCTCACGCCGTTGGCTTCGGCCCTGGGCATCTCGCCGGCGCGGACATTGATCTGCACCGAAGGCAGGATGAGCGCAGGCATGTTCAGCGTGGCATCGCGCTTTTTGCGGAATGCGACAAAATCGTCCTCGGAGGTCTGGGCGTTGAGCTGGACATTGCCTTCGCGTTCAGCCTGCACCGTGGTTTGCCAGATAGGCTCGCGGCCGCCCGGCATGTAGTCGTGACAGAGGTAGAGCTTGGTTTCCGGAGGCAGGCTGTAGAGTTTGTGCACCGACTGGAAGAGCACATGCGCATCCCCCCCGGGGAAGTCGCACCGGGCCGTGCCGTAGTCGGGCATGAACAGCGTGTCGCCCACGAACGCACAGTCGCCCACCAGATAGCTGACACAGGCCGGCGTATGGCCGGGCGTGTGCATCACGCGAGCCTGCAAATGACCGATGGCGAAGGCCTCGCCATCCTTGAACAGATGGTCGAAAGGCGAGCCATCCGTGGGCATGGTGCTGTCGTTGAAGACCTGGCTGAATACTTTCTGCACATCCTGGATGTGCTCGCCTATCGCAATCTTGCCGCCGAACTGTTTCTTGAGATAGGGCGCGGCCGACAGGTGGTCGGCGTGGGCGTGGCTTTCGAGCAGCCAATCCACCGTGAGACCCTGCTCGCGAACGAAGGCGGCGATCTTGTCGGCGAAATCGGTCTTGGTGCGGCCCGAGGCGTAGTCGAAGTCGAGCACGCTGTCGAGAATCGCACAGTGACGGGTTTCCGGATCGATGATGCAGTGCGTCGCGGTGAACGTCGGCGCGTGAAACCAGCTCTGGACGATGGGGGACTGCGTACTCATACGGGTATCTCCTAGGCGTTATACGTTGCAGGAACACTATAGAAAAGCATATATTGTTTTTCCATTAGGAGTTACCTGATTGAGCTAAGTCAATGACAAGCGCACAAGAATCTGAAATTCCCAGCGTCGAAGCCATGCGCCGCAACTCGGAACAGGCTGGCGCTCTGCTGAAAACACTGGGCAACCCCGACCGTCTGCTCATTTTGTGCCAGATCAACCGCGGTGAGATCTGTGTGAGCGACCTCGAAGCTGCCTGCGACGTGGGTCAGCCCACCCTTTCGCAACAGCTCACCGTACTGCGGGCGCAGGGCCTGGTGAAAACCCGTCGCGATGGCAAGCGTGTGTATTACAGCCTGGCCAGCCCTGCAGCAAGCGCCGTACTGATGACGCTTTATCAGATTTATTGTCACGGAGGCGATGGGCCACCAGGCAAATGAGCAGTAGGTATCGCCGCGCTCGCATGTCGCGGCGGTACGGCAAGCGGCCTGACCAGAAAACTGGCTGGCGTCAATAAAACCAGAGACAACATGCCATGTCACGAAGGAGAGACAGATGTTGCACATTGATTGGACCCATTTCACCCCTGGCACTGCCATTCTGGGCGGTGCCTTGATCGGGGCTGCCGCCGGCGCCATGGCGCTGGGCGGCGGCAAGATCGCTGGGATCAGCGGCATTTTCGGCGGCGCCATCAA
>JAJTBQ010000120.1 GCA_021286835.1 Thiomonas sp. | reverse complement strand
GTGGCGTCCACCACGTGGGCGATGCGGCGCTGGCTGTGGCCGCCTTCGCGGGTGAGATGCAGCCCGGCGCCTTCGGTGTCGAAGGGCACGCCCTGTTCGCGCAGCCAGGCGATGGCGTCGGGCCCGTTCTCGATGACGAAGCGGGTGGCGGGCAGATCGTTCAGCAGGGCGCCTGCGACCAGGGTGTCGTGCACATGTTCGTCGAAGCTGTCGCCCTCGGCCAGCACCGCGGCAATGCCGCCCTGCGCCCACTGGCTGGACGAGACGTCGAGGGTGCGTTTGGCCAGCACGGTGACATCGAAGCGTTCGGCCAGATGCAGGGCCGTGGACAGGCCGGCCAAGCCGGCGCCGAGGATGAGAACGTCACTTTGAGGCATGGGGTCAACGCGGGCGGCTGCCGCGTCCATGAGAGGCGGTGAAGCCGTGATTGTCCCTTCTTCGCGCAGCCTGCGCCTTGTGGGCTGACAAGGTGTTGAAAGCGGCCGAAAATCGCGGGATAAAAACTCTGGAGACGATCATGCACATCCCCAACTTGAAAGACGCGGTCGACCCGCAGGAGTGGGCGCTGCGCTGCGACCTTGCGGCCTGCTACCGGCTTGTGGCCCTGCATGGCTGGAGCGATCTGGTGTTCACGCACATCAGCGCCAAACTGCCGCTTTCGCTGACCGGCGGCGACCATCAGTTCCTCATCAATCCCTATGGCTTGATGTTCGACGAGATTACCGCGTCGAGTCTGGTGAAGGTGGACGCCGAGTGCAACAAGCTCAGCGAGAGCCCGTTTCCGGTCAATCCGGCAGGCTTTGTCATTCACAGCGCGGTGCACGAGGCGCGGCCAGATGCAGGCTGCGTGCTGCACACCCACACCCGCGCCGGTGTGGCGGTGAGCGCGCAGGAGCAGGGCGTGTTGCCGATTAGCCAGCAGAGCACTTTCGTGCTGGCGTCCTTGGCCTATCACGACTATGAGGGTGTGGCGTTTCGCGCCGATGAAAAGCCGCGCTTGCAGGCCGATCTGGGCGATGCCAGCTTTCTCATTCTGCGCAATCACGGTCTGTTGACCGTGGGAGCGAGTATTGCCGATGCCTTTCTGGGCATGTATGTGCTGGAGAGCGCCTGTCAGATCCAGATTGCGGCGCTGTCGGGTCAGCCGGGCGCGGCGGGGCTGCGGCAGGTGCAGCCGCAGATTCTCAGCGGGGTGGCCGAGGCCATGCGGGTGCAGACCGGAGGGCTGGGCGGCGCCTTCGTCTGGCCTGCGCTATTGCGCAAGCTCGAACGTCTCGACGCCGCTTACCGGACCTGACGGCGTCCATCGGCACCGATCGGGCCGAGGCGCCGCAGTCAGCACTCCAGGTTGTCGATCAGCCTCGTGCGGCCCAGGCGGGCGGCGGCCAGCGCCACGCAGGGGGCGCCGGCGTGCAGGTCTTGCGCGGTGGGCGGCAGCAGGTCGGCGCGGCGGCGCAGGGTGAGGTAGTCGGGTGTCCAGCCCTGCCGCTCCAGGCGGGCCATGGCTTGCTGCTCCAGCAGACGAATCTGCTCGGGCGCGGTGGCCAAGCGGGCGTCTTCGGCCAGGGCGCGCAGCGCGGCCTGGAGCTGCGGCGCCTGGGCGCGCTCCTCGGGCGTGAGGTAGCCGTTGCGGGATGACAGCGCCAGGCCGTCGTCGGCGCGCACGGTGTCGAGGCCGATGATGTCGATGGGCATGGCGAACTGCTCGACCATGCGCCGGATGATCAGCAACTGCTGGTAGTCCTTCTTGCCGAACACGGCATGGCGCGGCTGCACCATCTGAAACAGCTTCATCACCACGGTGGCCACGCCCTCGAAATGGCCGGGGCGGGCGGCGCCATCCAGAATGCCGGCGATGGCCGGATCGGGCAGCACGCGGAAGGTCTGCGCCTGCGGGTACATCTCGGCTTCGTCAGGGGCGAACAGCAGGTCGCAACCGGCCTCGGCCAGCAGTTCGGCGTCGTGCTGCAGGGTGCGCGGATAGCGGTCGAAGTCTTCGTTCGGCCCGAACTGCAGGCGGTTGACAAAGATGCTCGCCACCACCGGGACGTTCTCCTTGCGGGCGCGGGCGATCAGCCCCAGATGCCCGGCGTGGAGATTGCCCATGGTGGGCACCAGGGCCCAGTTCGGGTCCTGCCGCAGCGCGGCGCGAAGGTCGGTGAGGGTATGGACGGTCTGCATGCGCTTCAGGCGGTGTAGCCGTGGACGGCTTCGTCGGGAAACGCGCCTTGCTTGACGGCCTCGACATAGCCGCGCACGGCGTCGAGAAGGCTGGGCGCGCCCTGCATGAAGTTGCGCACGAAGCGCGGCTTGGGGCCGCGGGTGATGTCGAGCATGTCGTGCAGCACCAGCACCTGACCGTGGGTGCGCACGCCCGCGCCGATGCCAATGGTGATGCCGGGATAGTCGGCGCTGATCTGGGCGGCAAGATCGGAGGGCACGAGTTCGAGCACCAGCATGGCCGCACCCGCCGCGCCGACCTCGGCCGCATGGCGGCGCAGCGTGTCGGCCGACTGCGCGTCGCGGCCCTGGATGCGGTAGCCCCCCAGGGCATGCACGCTCTGCGGGGTGAGCCCGAGATGGGCGCACACCGGAATGCCGCGCTCCACGAGGGCGGCGATGAGCGGCGCGGTCCAGCCCCCGCCCTCCAGCTTGATCATCTGCGCGCCGGCCCGCATCAGCGCCACGCTGCTGGCCACGGCCTGCTCGATGCCGCCCTGGTAGCTGCCGAAGGGCAGATCGGCGATGAGCCAGGCGCTGCGATTGCCGCGCGCCACGCATTGCGTGTGGTAGACCATCTGCTCCAGGGTGACGGGGAGGGTGGAGGCGTGACCCTGCATCACCATGCCCAGCGAGTCGCCCACCAGCAGGCAATCGACCCCAGCGGCGTCGAGCAGGCTGGCGCTGGCCGCGTCGTAAGCGGTGAGCACGGCGACCTTCTCGCCGGCCTCGCGCATGGCGCGCAGGCGATGCAGCGTCAACGGTTTGCGGGGTTCGGAACTGGCGCGGGACGGGGCGCTGCCGTAGGGCGCGGCCTCAGGCGTGGCGTGAGCGGAGGGGTCTGAAGACATGGCAAAGCTCGCGTGGAAACCGGCGCATTATGCCCGCGCCCTGGCCGTGCATGCGAACGAGCGTTCGATTTAGGGCAACAGCCCGGGGGCATCAGCTCGGCGTGTAGGCCAGCCGCACATAGAGGGGCGCGAAGGCCTCGGCCTGGGTGAGGTCGACCAGGGCCTCGCGCGTGAGTTCGAGCAGCGCCACCAGCGTGACCACGGCAACGGGCACGCCCTGCGTCGGGTCGAACAGCTCGTGGAATTCGAGAAAGCGCCGGCCCTGAAGTTGCCGCAGCACACGGCTCATGTAGTCGCGCACCGACAGTTGCTCGCGGGTGATCTTGTGATGCGTATGCAGTTTGGCCCGTTTGAGAATGTCGCTCCAGGCCTGTTGCAGCTCGGAGACGGCGACATCGGGCAGGCGCGGCGCCGCGTCGCGATCGAACAGCACCTGCGCCCGCCAGAAGTCGCGGCCGAGCACGGGCAGGGCGTCGAGCTGCTGCGCGGCGAGCTTGAAACGCTCGTACTCCAGAAGCCGGCGCACGAGTTCGGCGCGCGGGTCTTCGGGCTCGGAGCCCGATTCGGTGGGCGGCCGCGGCAGCAACATGCGCGATTTGATCTCGATGAGCATGGCCGCCATCAGCAGATACTCGGCGGCAAGCTCCAGGTTGTGACGGCGGATCTGCTCGACATAGCTCAGATACTGGGCCGTCACCTGGGCCAGCGGAATGTCGAGGATGTTGAAGTTCTGCTTGCGGATGAGGTAGAGCAGCAGATCCATCGGCCCCTCGAAGGCCTCGAGAAAGACCTCCAGCGCGTCGGGCGGGATGTAGAGATCCTGGGGCAGCTCGAACAGCGGCTCGCCGTAGAGCCGCGCGACCGCCATGCCGTCGACCGTGGCGGGCGTGCTGTCCACCGCGGGCGAAATCAGCTCGGATTCACGGGAAGCGGGAAGCATGCGTCAGCGTGGTCCGGCCGGCCGGGATGCGCGCTCAATGACTGCCGTAGACGTAGGCCTTCTGCGGCACGCGGCCCGCCTTGAAGGCCTTGGACAGCTCGGTGTTCTGGGGCTTGTCCCAAAGCAGCGCGCGGCCTTCCTTCTGCTTGGCTTCGAGCTGCGGGTCGCTGTGCTTGAGGTCCTGGATGAAGTGGGTCACTTCGGACACATAGGGTTTGACTTTGAAGGGCATGGGCATTCTCTCGGAATGGGACGGAGCGAAGCCATTCTATGCAAGCGAAGGGTGGAGCCCGATGGCACGATCGTGGTGCGCAAAGGCCTTTTATTGGTGCGTTACCCGACTGAATGCACCAATTTAGGGTGATCTGTGAGGGGCTGTGACGAATGACGGATTTGCATGCTCGTATTTCGGGCATATAGATTGCTTTTGGTGCGCAAGACCTTCTTTGAGAACTGACATGGTGCAAGATCCTTCCAGCGGCAATGTGTTGTTCATCCTGCTTGGCGCCATTCTGGTGCTGGCCATGCATGCCGGTTTCGCCTTTCTCGAGCTGGGCACCGTGCGCAAGAAGAACCAGGTCAACGCGCTGTCGAAAATCATCACTGACTTTTCCGTCTCGGCCCTTGCCTACTTTCTCATCGGCTACGGCCTGGCCTATGGCCAGCATTTCCTGGTGGGCGATGCGGTTCTGAACCAGGACCACGGTTACGCGCTGACGCGGTTCTTTTTCCTGCTGACCTTCGCCGCGGCGATTCCGGCCATCGTGTCTGGAGGCATTGCCGAGCGGGCCAAGTTCTGGCCGCAACTGATCGCCACGTTCACCATCGTCGCATTCATCTATCCGTTCTTCGAGGGCCTGATGTGGAACGGCAATCTGGGGGTCCAGGCCTGGCTGCAGTCCACCTTTGGGGCGCCCTTTCACGATTTCGCCGGGTCGGTGGTGGTGCATGCCATGGGTGGCTGGATCGCTCTGCCCGCCGTGCTGCTGCTGGGCGCGCGCCGAGGCAGGTACCACGCCAACGGACAGATATCGGCGCATCCGCCGTCGTCCATTCCCTTCCTGGCGCTGGGTTCGTGGATTCTGATCGTCGGCTGGTTCGGCTTCAATGTGATGAGCGCGCAGAAGCTCGACCAGATCAGCGGACTGGTGGCGGTGAACTCGTTGATGGCCATGGTGGGCGGCACGCTCGCGGCACTGGCCGCGGGTCGCAACGACCCCGGCTTTTTGCACAACGGCCCGCTGGCCGGGCTGGTTGCGGTGTGCGCGGGTTCGGATGTGATGCATCCGCTGGGCGCGCTGGTGGTCGGCGCCGTGGCCGGCGGCCTGTTCGTCTGGATGTTCACCCTGACGCAGAACCGCTGGAAGATCGACGACGTGCTGGGCGTCTGGCCCTTGCATGGACTGTGCGGTACCTGGGGCGGCATCGCTGCGGGTCTCTTTGGCCTGAAGGCGCTGGGAGGTCTGGGCGGCGTGTCGCTGCTGTCGCAGATCGTGGGCACGCTTCTGGGGATCGCGGTGGCCCTGATCGGCGGCTTCGTGGTTTACGGCGTGCTGAAAAAGACTCTCGGCATCCGGCTGGATGCGGAAGAAGAGTTCAACGGCGCCGACCTGTCCATCCACCGCATCAGCGCCACGCCGGAGCGCGAGGCGTCGTGGTAACGCAGGCCGCGGTCAACTGACACCGCCGCGTGGTGCGGGACGTAGTATCGCGGCCCATGTCACGTACCACGCAAGCCAATCTGTTCGCCCTTGGCGCCATCGCGCTGTGGGCCTCGCTCGCTACCCTGGGGGTGGCGCTGTCTCATGTGCCGGCCTTCGCCCTCACGGGCCTGGCCCTGATCATCGGCAGCGTGCCGACCTGGGGCCACTGGCGCCAGTGGAGGGTATCGCCGCGGGCGCTGGCGCTGGGGGTCTATGGCCTGTTCGGTTTCCACTTTCTGCTGTTCATCGCCTTGCGTCACGCACCGCCGGTGCAGGCCAATCTGGTGAACTACCTCTGGCCGCTGTTCATCGTGGTGCTGGCGCCGCTGATGCTGCCCGGGCTGCGGCTGCACACGGTGCATGTGCTGGCCGCGGCGCTGGGATTTCTCGGCGCGGGCCTGGCCATTTTGGGCGGGCGTTCGATCGAAGCGGCCTGGGCCTGGGGTTATGTGCCGGCCTTGGGGTCGGCGCTGGTCTGGGCCACGTTTTCGCTGGGCAGCCGCCGCATGGCCCAGACGGGCCAGGGCTTTCCCACGG
>JAJTBQ010000119.1 GCA_021286835.1 Thiomonas sp. | reverse complement strand
AGGATGGGCAACGCCGCAGACCGCCCGCAGCCAGGATGCGCGACGCGCGAAGGACTTGTTCAGCGTTGCCCTAACGGGATCCCCTCCCGGCTGCACGGCACGGCGGGGCCGTGTCGAAGTTGATGTCTTCGTCCATCCTCCGTTCGCTTGGGCGCGGGGGTGGGCGGTGCATTTCATCAGCGCAGGCATCGATCGATGCATTCCATCGATTCACCAGCAATAATGCGTTTTTTGCGCGATTCGTCCCCCTAGACCCGGGCGTTTGTCAGGCAATTGTCATTAGACTCTGACTTGCATGACACTGATGCGCTAAATTCAAACTTCGACTAATACACCCGTTCACCACAAGCCCATGAAGAACTCTCTGTCGTTCCAGACACCGTCTCCCGCCATCCTCCAGGAGACCCGCCATGAGTGAAAAAATCGGCGGCATCGACCGCATCGACCGTCGTCTGCTCAATCTGCTGCAGGAAGATGGTCGCATCGCCAATCTGCGTCTGGCCCAGCTGGTCAATCTCTCGCCCACGGCGGTGCTCGAGCGCGTCAAACGCCTCACGCGCGACGGCTTCATCCTCGGTTATGAAGGCCGACTCAACCCCAATCTGCTCGGCGCCGGGCTGATGGTGTTCGTCGAAGTGCAGCTCGACCGCACGGTGCCTGATACGTTCGAGAAATTCCAGTCGGCCATCAAGGTCCGGCCCGAGATTCTCGAATGCCACATGGTGGCGGGCAACTTCGACTACCTGCTCAAGGTCCGCGTGGCCGACATGTCGGCGTATCGCACCTTCGTGGCCAACGTCATCGCCAATCTGCCGGGCGTGCGTGAAACCCGCTCGTTCGCCGTGATCGACGAAGTGAAGGACACCACGCGCCTGCAAGTCGAACTCTGATCGGCTTGCAGCCGTCCGGGGCGCGCGCGAATCTGATCGATTCGCGCGCTTTTTTTTGGGCTTACTTGCCGCTCTTGGGCGTCAGCAGCACCAGCACGGCGCACAGCACCATGAACCCCGCCAGCACCAGAATGCCGCCGTTGGTGCTCTGCGTGGTCTGCTTGACCCAGCCAATGATGGATGGGCCGAAGAACCCGGCCAGATTGCCCAGGGCATTGATCAGCGCAATGCCCGCCGCGGCCGCGGTGCCCGCGAGGAAGGCGTTGGGCAGCGCCCAGAAAAGCGGCAGCACCACCATGATGCCCACGGTCGCCAGCGTCAGCGCCACCATGGCCAGCGTCGTGTCGGTGCTCCAGAGCGTGGACAGCACCAGGCCGACGGCACCGACGAGGGCGGGAATGGCCACGTGCCAGCGGCGCTCGTGGCGCTTGTCCGAGCTGCGGCCCACCAGAATCATTGCCACCACCGACACCCCGTAAGGCAGTGCCACCAGCCAGCCGATGGCCAGCGGATCGGTCACGCCGGTGGACTTGATCAGCAGCGGTAGCCAGAAGCTCAGGCCGTACAGGCCGATGACGACCGAGAAATAGATCAGCGCCATCAGCCAGACCCGCGGCTGCGCCAGGCCTTCCAGCGCCGAATGCGAAGGCTTGGTCTGCGCCTCCTGGTCGAGCGCCTGTTGCAGCGCGTTTTTCTCGTCGGCGTTCAGCCACTTGGCATGCTCGATGCCGTTGTCGAGATAGAACAGGGTGACGATGCCCAGCACCACGGCCGGCAGGCCTTCGAGGACGAACAGCCATTGCCAGCCGGCCCAGCCTTGGTGGCCGTGGAAGTGGTGCAGGATCCAGCCCGACACCGGCCCGCCGATCAGCCCCGAGAGCGGCACCGCGCTCATGAACCAGGCGGTCATCTGGCTGCGCCGCGCCGCCGGATACCAATAGGTGAGATAGAGGATGATGCCCGGGAAGAAGCCCGCCTCGGCCACGCCGAGCAGAAAGCGCATCACGTAGAACTGCGTCGGCGTGGTGACGAACAACGTCGCCGCCGAGATCAGGCCCCAGGTGATCATGATGCGGGCGATCCATACCCGCGCGCCGACGCGGTGAAGAATGAGGTTGCTGGGCACCTCGAACACGAAGTAGCCGAGGAAAAAAATGCCCGCGCCCAGCCCGTACACCGCATCGGAAAAGCCCAGGTCGCCCTTCATCTGCAACTGGGCGAAGCCGATGTTCACCCGGTCGAGATAGGCGACGAAATAGCACAGGATGAGGAAGGGAATGATGCGCCAGCCGATGCGGCGATAGACCTGTTCCGAAGGCGGCGCCGCCGCCGTTGCCACTGAGGTGAGTGATGCCATGTTGCGTCTCCTTGTCGTTGTCGATGCGGGGGTTGTGCCACCCCCGGTACTACTGAATCGGCAACCGGATACGGCGCCGATCCGTGATCAATGCCGCGCGTCGGCAGTCGCGACAGGGCCGGACCCGGTCGGCACGGCAAAATACTTCTGCTCCGCCAGCGCCTCGTATAGCGGCGGTGTGAACACATTGGCCACCCGGCTGCTGATCAGCGCGGTGGCCATGAGGGGAATGACCAGTCCGCCGCCGTTGATCATTTCCATGACGATGACGAACGAGGTCAGCGGCGACTGGGTGACCGCGGCAAGATAGCCCACCATGCAGATGGCCACCAGCGCCGACTGCGGATACTGCCCGAACCACTGGCTCACCCACTGGCCGAAGCCCGCGCCGATCGACAGCGAGGGCGAGAACAGGCCGCCGGGCAACCCGGTGATGTAGGACAGCACCATGGAAAGCCACTTCACCAGCGGGTAATACCAGCTCACCTGCTCGCCGTGATTCATCAGCAAGTGCCGCGCCTGGTCGTAGCCGCTGCCCCAGGTCTGCCCGCCGGTGGCGATGCCGATCACGGCGACCAGCAGACCCAGCCCCGCGCCCCAGAGCAGCGGAGAGCGGTCGCGCCAGGCCAGCACACCGCGTGGAATCCAGCGGGCCTGCCGGAGCAAGGTCAGGTTGAAGGCCGCACCCGCCAGCCCGCACAGCACCGCGGCGATGACCACCGGCAGGATGAAAGCAATCGGGAAAATGTCGGGCGCCGTGATCTGGCCGAAATACAGATAGTTGCCTGCCAGGGCCAGCGAGACCAGGCCGGAGAACACGATGCTGGTGATGAGCACGCCATTGGTACGCACCTCGAAGCTGCGTGTGAGCTCCTCGATGGCGAACAGAATGCCCGCCAGCGGCGTGTTGAACGCGCCCGACAGACCCGCCGCCGAGCCCGCCAGCAAGAGCATGCGCTCCATGCGCAGCGACACACGCGGATAGAAGCGCCGCATCTCGTACATGATCGAGGCGCCGATGTGCACCGTCGGCCCCTCGCGGCCGAGTGTGAGGCCGCCAAGCATGCCCATCAGGCCGAGACCGAGCTTGCCGATCAGGATGCGCAGGCCGAACAGCCGCGTCATGCGCGTCGGGTCGTGCGGGCCATGCAACGCCGCGATCACCTGCGGAATGCCGCTGCCCTCGCTGCCGTTGAACCATCGGCGCGTCATCCACACCGCCCCGCCGCTGAGCGCCGGCGTGATGATCAGCGCCAGCCACGGCCGTCCCTCGATCCAACCCAGAAAGATGTTCAGCGCTTCGTTGGCCCAGTTGGCGAACAGCACCGCGGCCAGGCCCACCAGCACCGCTCCCACCCACAACACGCCGTAATTCAGCCAGGATTTACGAAGTTCTTTGCGGGTCAGGCGCCAAAGCGCGGCGGGACGATAACGAGCATGCATGGGCAGGGAGGATAACGGGCGTCCACGGCCGTCGTGGAAGGCCGAACATCAGCGAAGCAGAGGGGAAGGTCACAGCGTAACGACGCTGCGTCCGCCGCCATACTGCACGGAGTAAATCTCAATAGAAACAAAACGTTGCCCGTGTCCATGCTTGCAACTCAGGCATTGCACTTAAGGGTTTTTACGCACTAGGATAACCCGGCATTTTTGACAAAAGTTAAAACACAGGCGCGTTCACAACCGCTGACACTTAGCGAGGAAGCCTCACCACCATGCGTTCCCTTCATCAACTCACCGTGCCGGAGAAACTGCTGCATACCGGCTTCATCTTCCTGGTCTGCATCGGCTTGCTTTGCGCCGAAGCCTATCTCTACGTCACCCACGCAGGGCTGGACGGCAAGACCGGCGTGACCCTCAAGGACATCCAGATCTCCTACTACGGCAACCGCGACAGCAGCAAGCTGCAGACCGTGCTGCCCACGATGTTCACCAACGCCGGCATTCCCAAAGAGCAATGGCCGCAACTGCAGAAGACCATCGACACCTGGGTGGTCGGTGGCCAGACCAAGGCCGAGTACGACAGCCAGATCAAGCCCATCATCGACCAGCATTGCATGATGTGCCACAGCGTGGCCATGAGCAAACAGCTGCACAACCCGCCGCTGGCAAGCTATGAGGACGTGAAGGCCGTCGCCAAGGTCGACACCGGCATGTCGTACAACTCGATGCTGATGACCGGCATGGTGCATCTGACCATGCTCGGGCTGATCTTCTGGGTTGCCGGCTGGCTGTTCCTGCAGACGCGGGTGCACAGCCAGATCAAGGCCATTTCGGTCATCACGCCCTTCGCGGCCATGCTGCTCGACTTCTCCGGCTGGTTCCTCACCAAGCAGAACCCCGACTTCGCCTGGTTCGTCCTCATCGGCGGCGCGCTCTCCTGCCCGATCGCCATGCTGGAAATGGGCGTGGCCCTGCTCGACATGTGGATCGGTCTGCCCAAGTTCCTGATGCAGCGCATCGTCACCGAGCTGCCCAAGGCCGTCACCCGGCCCGCAACGGCCTGATCTGTCTGCCGCCGCGCCTCTTGCCGACCCCGCTGATGCGGGGTTTTTCATGCCGCGCGGCGGTGTGGACCTTCTTGCTCGCTCCCTAGAATGCGCGGCATGACTACCTCGACCGCCTCAACCTCCGCCCTTTCCGTCGTCGTCCTTGCCGCGGGCAAGGGCACGCGCATGCGCTCCGACCTGCCCAAGGTGCTGCAGCCGCTGGCGGGCCAGCCGCTGCTGGGCCATGTGCTCGATACCGTGCATCAGTTGGCGGCCGAACGCGCGGTGGTGGTCACCGGCTTCGGCGCGCAGCGGGTGCAGGAGGCGTTCGCGCATCGGCCGAATCTGCCGCATTTACGTTTTGCGCTGCAGGAGCCGCAGCTCGGCACAGGCCATGCCGTGCAGCAGGCGCTGCCCGAGCTGCCCGATACCGGCGTCTGCCTGGTGCTCTACGGCGATGTGCCGCTGGCGCCCGCCGCCAGCCTGGTGCCGCTGATGGCGGAGGCGCAGGCTGGTGCGCTCGCCCTGCTCACGGTCGAGTTGGACGACCCGACCGGCTATGGCCGCATCCTGCGCGATGCCGAAGGCGCGGTGCGGGGCATCGTCGAGCATAAAGACGCCACGCCTGCGCAGCGCGCGGTGCGCGAATGCAACACCGGCATTCTGTGCGCCCCGGTGGCGCACCTGCGCCGCTGGCTGGGCCAGTTGCGCAACGACAACGCGCAAGGCGAGTATTACCTCACCGATGTCGTGGCCCTGGCCGTGGCCGACGGCGTGCTGGTGCGCGCCGCCACCGTGGCCGATGCCGACGACGTGCTGGGCGTGAACGACCGCAGCCAGCTCGCGCACCTGGAGCGCGTGGTGCAACGGCGCGCGGCGCGCCGCCTGCTCGACGCCGGTGTCACCCTGGCCGACCCGGCACGGCTGGACGTGCGCGGCGCCCTGCACTGCGGCCGCGACGTGTTCATCGACGTGGGCTGCGTGTTCGAGGGCGAGGTGCATCTGGCCGACGGCGCCCGCGTGGGGCCGTACGCCGTGTTGCGCGATGTGCGCGTGGGTGCGGGCACGGTCGTGCATCCCTTCTGCCATCTCGACGGCGCCAGCATCGGCGCCGACGCCCTGATCGGGCCTTTCGCCCGCCTGCGCCCCACCACGGCGCTGGCCGATGGCGTGCACATCGGCAACTTCGTCGAAGTGAAGAACGGCACGTTGGGCCAGGGCTCCAAGGCCAATCACCTCAGCTATGTGGGCGACGCCACGGTGGGCGCGCGGGTCAACATCGGCGCGGGCACCATCGTGGCCAATTACGACGGCGCCAACAAGCACCGCACCGTCATCGAGGACGACGCGCACACCGGCTCCAACTCCGTGCTGGTCGCCCCCATCACGGTCGGTGCCGGCGCCACCGTGGGGGCAGGCTCCACCGTCACCAAGGCCGTGCCCGCCGGCGCCCTCACCGTGGCGCGCGCCCGCGCCGTCACCCTGCACGGCTGGACGAGGCCAGAGAAGAAGAAGTAAG
>JAJTBQ010000118.1 GCA_021286835.1 Thiomonas sp. | reverse complement strand
CCGCCGCGCGGCCCGCGTGACACTGCATTCGCTCAGGAGCGCGTCGAGTACGGGAAGCAGGTTGAGGTCCATGGGGGCGGGGCGTGCAGCTATGGCGTCTCATGCAACTGTATCTTGCAATCATTGCGCCTTCCGGCAGCGATTCCCGGCTGATAGAGTGCCCTGCATATCCGCGGCATCCCCTCACGATTCATGCAACTCCCATCTCCCTCTGAACCGGCGCGGCCCCGCGGCGATGCAACGCCCCATGCGCAGGCCGAGGCCAGCGGCTCCCTCGAACCGGGGCAGTTCTGGGCCCTGGTCGGCGTGCTTCTCGCGACGGTGCTGGTCGTGCTCGATGGCACCATTGTCAACGTCGCCCTGCCCACCATCTCCAGCGAGTTGCGGGTCAGCGCCTCGCAGGCGATCTGGGTGGTCACGGCGTATCAGATGGCCCTGGTCATGGCGCTTTTCCCCTGTGCGGCCATCGGCGACAAGGTCGGACACCGCACGCTCTACGTGGGCGGTGTTGCGTTGTTCACCGTGGCCTCGGCCCTGTGCGTCCTGGCGCCCAGCTTCGGCTGGCTGGTGACCGCGCGCTTCATCCAGGGCCTGGGTGGTGCCGGCATCATGGCGCTGAACGCCGCGCTGTTGCGGGCCATCGTGCCGCAGCGCATGCTGGGCCGGGCCATCGGCTGGAGCGCGTTGACCGTGGCCCTGTCCTCAGCGGCCGGACCCACCCTCGGCGCCGTGATTCTTTCGCTGGCAGACTGGCGCTGGCTGTTTGCCGTCAACCTTCCCGTCGGCCTGGTCACTTTGCTGGCGCTCAAACGCCTGCCGCAGGGCAGGCCGACGCAGCGCTCCCTCGATCTGCCCAGCATGGGCTTGAACGCCCTGGGCTTCGCCACGCTCGTGCTCGGCGTCGACAGGCTTGCGGCCGCGCCTGCTCAGGGCGTCGTGCTGATGGCGGCGGCGGCGGCGGCGTTCGTCGCGCTGGTCGTGCGCGAATGGCGGGTCGAGGCACCGCTCATCCCGCTCGATCTCCTGCGCGTGTCGGCGTTCCGGCTGTCGGTGCTCGCCTCGGTCTGCTGCTTCGGGGCGCAGATCGCCGGCATCGTCGCCCTGGTTTTCGACTTCCAGAACCGCCTCGGCGAAAGCGCCCTGGTCACCGGCCTGGCCTTGACCCCGTGGCCCTTGACCGTGGCCGTGGCCGCACCACTCGCCGGCCGGCTTGCCGACCGCGTGTCCACCGCAGCGCTGTGCACCTTCGGTGCCGTCTGTCTGGCGGCTGGACTCCTGCTGGCCGCCTGGATGACGCAAGAGCAGCACCTGCTGCCCCTGGTGGCCAGCACCGTCTTGTGCGGCCTGGGCTTCGGCTTCTTTCAGGTGCCGAACAACCGCAACATGCTGCTCGCCGCCCCCAGGGCGCGCAGCGCCGCGGCCGGGGGCATGCAGGCCACCGCGCGGCTCTCAGGCCAGACCGCCGGCGCGGTGGCCAGCTCGCTGGTTTTTCACCTGATGGCCGGCGCCCATGCGCCTCGGGTTGGACTGTTCGTCGCCGCTGGCATGGCGGCGCTGGGGGCGCTGTTCAGTGTGATGCGGGTGGCGCAGGGCGTGGAGCTTGCACGATCCTGAAAAGGACGGTCGGCCGCTTGGACTGGCTGATTCGGTGCCGCGCGGCAATCGATGTGACCAGTGTTCAGGACGCTGAGCGCAGCATGACGCTCGCATCGGAGCAAAGTTCAAGGCGGTTGGGGCGCGGTTGATGCAGACAGGGGCAGCCATGCGCAAAGGAGGCTTCTCAGTTCCTGCGGCTCCAGGGGTTTTCTAAGCACGATATAGCCCTCGCTCTCCGCGGCCATCAGTTCCTGGGCCTGGTGCTCGCCGCTGACCATGGCGCCGCTGGCATGCGGGCATCTCGCCAGCAAGCTGCGCAGTAACTCGAAGCCGTTTTCTCCGGAGCCAAGCCGGTAATCGCAGAAGATGACCGCAGGTTGAAGTCCGCTGTCCAATTGGGCATGGGCCTCTCTTGCGCTTTTCGCATACCGCGTGGTGATTCCCCAGGCGTCCATGATCGCGCGCCATGCCTGCAGAACCGATGGCTCATCCTCGACCACGAGACAAGCGCCTGCCACGAACGGAAATGCCTCCGAGGGCGACGGGTCAGATCGTGGCTTTACGGAAACAGGAGGCGTGCAAGCTGGCAGACGCAGCCAGAATCGGGATCCCTTGCCCATTCGCGACTGCACTCCATAGGGCGCCCCCATGAGCCGAGCGCTGCGGGCCACCACGGCGAGTCCGAGGCCATGGCCGACCCCCTCCATTTGGCCTCCTGTGGCACCGCGGTAGTAGGGACTGAACACGCGCTGCTCCTCCGCGGGGCCGATGCCAATGCCTGTGTCCCACACTTCGATTTGCCAGGTATCGCCCCGCGCGCGCGCGCCGAAAAGAACTTGCCCGCCTCGCCCGTATCGAACCGCGTTTTGAACCAGATTGAGCAAGGCTTGATGCAGCAGGACGGGATCGGCGGTCACGGTCGCGGGCTGCCTGGGAAGTCGGACCCGTAACCGAACATTGGACAGCGTTGCGGACTCGCGCAGGAGCCCGATGACTTCGGTGAACCGGTCTGACAGCACCACGGGTTCCTTGCGGACCCTCTGCACTCCGCTTTCAAGGCGCGAGAGATCGAGCAGAGCGTTGAACAACTGACTCAAGGCTTGCATGCTGGTGCGCAATTCGGCCAACAGCGGGGATATCGCCGGGTTCTGGTTGCGAAGTCTGACCGCTTCGACCATCAGGGACATCGCATGGACCGGCTGCCGCAGATCATGGCTTGCGGTGGCCAGGAACAGATTCTTTTCTTCAAGCGCAGCTTCTGCCTGCCGCTGTGCCACCAAGAGTGCCTGATTGGCTGTCCTGGTACGACGGTAAAGCATCAAGATGACGCCGCCGGTGATCAGTGTCAATGCCGTGCCCGAGGCGGCGGCGAGCAGCAGTTGTCGGTGGTTGCGGAGATCCGCGTCCTTCAGACTGTTCTGGTGCGCCAGTGTCTCGATCCGATGCTCGCGCTCGACCGTGTCGAAACGGGTCTGCATTTCGGCGATGGCCTGTTCGCGGTCTTTGCTCAATAGAGACTTCGAGAGTTGCTGTTGCGATCGTGCAATGTCGAGGGCATCCCTAAAGCGTCCCGCCGCCTCGTACATCCGCGAGAATTCCTCCAATACGATTTCCTCGGTCGCCCGTGCCCCGGAATCGCGCATGAACTGCAAGGCAGCGAGCACTTCGGCAGCCCCTTCATCGACGCGTCCTTGCCCCATCAGCGAGAACCCCACATTCGCGCGCGATAGCGAAGCCCCGATCCGGTCCCCGGCTTCCAGGTACTTGGACTGCGCCTGACGTTCCAGCTGTTCGGCCTGCTGGTATTCCTTGCGGATGAGATGGATGTCGCCGATGTTGTTCAGTGCGACAGCCTGGAGTGCCGTCAGACTCGTTTGAGCGCCAATTCGCAGGGCAGTCCGATACGCCATGAGCGCCTCGGCGGTCTTCCCCGCGCCAGACTGCACATTGCCTCGATTGAGCGCCAGGATGGCCAGCATCGATGTGGCATGAAGTTGACGGGCCCTGCGCTCGCCGTCGTCGATGCTTTTCAGCGCTTGAGCGGTGTTCTTGAGATTCAGGTAGATCAAGCCCAGCAGGATCTGGGAGCGCAACAAGGACGCCTCAGCCTGCTGGGGCCGAGCTTGCGCAAACTCCATGCTCTTGAGGATGTGCGCCAGAGCGGCTTCATACTGCCCGGCCGTGTTCAGGGTGCCGCCTTGCACGAGATTGAGAATCCACAAAGCCTGTGGATTGCCGATGCGCTCGGCGACGGCCTGCATCGGTTCGAGAAGCCGCAGAGCGTCATTGGGATGGCCCGCAATGGAAAGGCGATAGGCTTGCGCGGCCTTCGCCAAGACGAGCGCGACATCGTCGCGCTGGGTTCGGGCCAGTGTCATCAATTCGTCGATGGCGTACTGCGCTCCGTCCGGGTGCCCGGTGTCGAATTCCGTACAAATGACGGTATCTAGAAACGTGCGCCGGACCGTTGGATCGGTCGAAGCCTCGAACCGAGACGCTTGCTTCTGGAGTTCCGCACGCGCTCGCCCGCTGTCCTGCAGAGAGAGGGTCTGGATGGCGTTCAGTGCCTGCAGATCCTCAGTGGCAGACTGGGCAGCCACATCGAATGCAAAGCACGAAGCGGCCAGTGCGAGAAGTATGTAGGTCAGCGCACGTTTCATAAAAGTGCGACGCGCCGCCCCCGCAGGAGAGTGATCGCTTCGACGCGGGTGCGCACGCCCAGGCGCTCCAGGATCGCAGTCACATGTTCTTTGACGGTGCTTTCGGCTATGTGGAGCTGTGCGGCAATGCGTTTGTTGGGCAGCCCGCGTAGGAGAAGCTGCAGAATTTCGCCTTGCCGCGGCGTGAGGCCCAGTTCCTCTGGACTGATTGCCCAATCGCGGTTGAGCGCAGGCTTGTCGGCATGGCTCGCTTTGAACCACGTCTGCCCCGCAAGCAAGGTCTCAAGTGCAGCCGCAAAGATCTCCGGGCTTGCCTGCTTGTGTACAAAACCCTGTGCTCCTGCCTCGTGAACGCGACGAACCACGGCGGGATCGTCGTCGCCACTGATCGCGAGCCACGGAATGCACGGGCAGCGTTCGCGCCAGGATTTCAACATCGAAAGACTGTTGCCGTCAGCCAACCATACGTCGGCCACCAGCGCAAGGGGCGCGCCTCTGGCCGACATGATCTCGTGGACTTCGACCCAGTCGGTTGCAATGCTCGCCGTCATGTTTGGCCAGCGAGCTGTCAGATAGTGCATCAGACCCTGGCCGACGAGTGGATGGTCATCCAGGACGATGACATAGGAAGACACTGAGGTCACGATGGGCGCGGTCGAGAAGTGAACTGGATGCGACGTCCTGCGAGCAGTCGTGCGGTGCAGTCTAGCCAACCCGACTCAGGTCGTAACCCGACCAAGGTCGGGTTTTCCAACCTTCCGTGGATCTCCAGAATGCTGCCTAGAACAACGCAACTCAGGGAGGGACTATGCGAGTGGCTCAAGGATTGAAAGGCGTATCTGGAACTGTCCTCGTCGCGGCGTTGATGTCCGCATGTGGCGGGGGCGGCTCCAGTGGGGGAACCCCTGCGGGATACTCTGTCGGTGGGGCGGTTTCAGGTCTTGCCGCCGGTGCGACGGTGGTGCTGCAGCAGAACGGGGGCGATGACTTGTCGGTCACTTCAAATGGCCCGTTCACTTTTCAGACTCCCATGGAGAACGGCGCAAATTACGTCGTGACGGTCAAAACCCAGCCGAGCGGCCAAACCTGCAGCGTGACCAACGGAAGCGGATCGGCGACGAGTAACGTCGACGACATTGCCGTGTCTTGTGGAACGGGCTCGGGCCAGACGCCGACACCCGCACCTACGCCAACACTGGGCGTGGACGGTCTGGTCGGTAGCTGGCTGCAGAGTCTTTGCGTACAGGCCAACGGTTCCGGCAATCGGAAGTTCCTGCGGGTGACCAAAACGGGAGAAACCAGTTTCTCGCTCGAAACCGGGGTGATGCAGTACGCGGCCACGGACTGCTCTGGATCCGGATCGCTTTACGGGCAGCCGACGCAGGGCGGCAGCGTGAGCCTCTTCCGAACGGCTGCCACATCGACGTTGGCTGCAAACTGGGGCCTATGGACCTATACCGGCGGGCAGGCTTATTCGATCTGGGCGAAGAAGGGCGAGACCATCCTCTGTCTGATTGGCGACTCCAACCCCAGTTCGTTCCCCACCGCGGCCGCAGTCGAAGGTTATGCCGACCTGAGCATCCAGGGCGGGGCGTGCTACACGGCGCAATGAGTTTCGGGGCGGGAGCCCGGCATGGAAACGTGCCAGGCCGTCGCACGCCATTTTCCCGTAAGACCGTTGAATTTTTCAGGGAGTTCTCGATGTCATTGAATTCATATCGCGTTCTGCGCGCCGTGCTGACGTGTTCCGCTCTCGTCGTCCTGGCGGCTTGTGCGGCCACTATCGGAAAGGACACGCTCGAGCAGCGTACGGCCCATGCGATCGGTCGACCGATTGGCAGTTTTGCTATCTCCGAAACCAGTGAGGAGACCGGCGGGCGGGTCAACTACACGGCGAAGACCCGTGACGGCGCGACCTATCGTTGTTACCTCTATTCAGCAACGACATTCCAGAGTGTCATGACCTTAGGCAACACGCCGCATTCGGACGCCATCTGCTCGGCCATGAGCGGTTCACGCACGGCGTCTCCTG
>JAJTBQ010000117.1 GCA_021286835.1 Thiomonas sp. | reverse complement strand
CAGCACGAGTACTACCACCCGCAGCGCCACATGGGCACGCTGCAGGCGCACTACCGCCACCGCGTGCTCGACGACGTGCTGCTGTGGCCCGGCCTGGCCGACCTCACCGCGCACATCGACTTCACCGCCATCGCGCTGACCGCGCAAGAAGCCGGGCTCGACGTGCTCGGCTACACCAACCAAGCCCATTTCCTGATGAACTGCGGACTGCTCGACCGGGTTGCCGACGCTCTGGCCGCCGGCCCCGAACCCGTGGCTCCGAGCAGCGCCGCCGCCCTATGTGCCACCACGGCCGCGTCCGGCGGCTCGCATTACCTGCGGCAGACCGCCGCCGTCAACAAGCTGCTGGGCGAGAGCGAAATGGGCGAGCTGTTCAAGGTCATCGCCCTGGGCCGCGGGGTGGACGCCCACGCCCTGCGCGGCTTTGCGCGCGGCGACCGCACCCATACGCTGTAGAGACGACCATGCGCTGGCTGATCATTTTCATCCTCGCCTCTATCGTGTTTTCGGCGCTGCTGCCGCATCTGCGCCGCTTCGGCATTGGCCGCATGCCGCTGGATTTCACCCTCCGCCTGTTCGGCCGGGAGTGGATCTTCCCCTTCGGCTCGAGCCTACTGCTGTCCTTCCTGGCCTACGTCATCGCGCGGCTGGTGTAGAGGGCGACAGCGAAAAGCGCAACTGCATTCAAGACGCCTTGTGCGTGATTGAGTACGGTTTCCCACTGACGGAGGCTGCAAGCCTTGCAGCCCGATTCATGTGGAGACTCTCTTGAAAAAATGCGTGTTCATCATGGACGGCAGCTTGCCCGTCGGCTTGGTGGCGAACACCGCCGCCGTTCTTGCCATGAGCCTCGGTCGACTCCACCCCGAGCTGATCGGGGCGGATTTGCCCGATCAAGACGGTCAGATTCATCCGGGCATCACCACCATCGTCCTGCCCGTTCTCAAAAGCCAACCAGAGCAAATGGCGAACATTGCCCGAAGCGCACGAGAACTGCCCAGTGGCGAGGTTCTGGTGATCGACTTCACCTCCTTGGCACAGCAGGCGAAAACCTACGGCGATTACCAATCAGCCTTATCGGCAACGCAGGCAACCGCGTTGCCCTATATCGGCCTGTGCCTGTTTGGCGAAGCGGCACGCATCAAGTCGTTGACCGGCAGTCTGCCCCTTCTGCGGTGAGCTATGTTGAACACGCCTGATCTGATTGCGCTGGTTCGAGAACTCGCGTTGCCTTTGGTGGGTTTCGCCGTGGTCACTTCGGCATCTCCCGGCCCGGTCAATGTCATTGCCGCCACATCCGGAGCGAATTTCGGCTGGCTGCGCACCTTGCCGCATGTTTTCGGAGCCACGTTGGGCTTCACTTCTCTGATTCTTGCGATGGGATTTGGCTTGGACTCAGTCCTGCGTCACACCCCTTGGCTGCACATGGTGTTGAAAGTGCTCGGGGCGACCTTTCTCGCCTACATCGCCATCAAGCTATTTGCGGCAAGGACAGACGCTACGGCCAGCTCACGATTGCGAAAACCCCCTTCGGCACGACAGGGACTGCTGGCGCAGTGGACGAACCCAAAAGCCTGGATTGTTGCGGCCACTGGCATCGCAACCTATACGCGCACAGGCGATGCCTATATCTCAAGCGTCCTGCTGCAGGGCATCATCTTCACCTTGATCTGCTTGCCATCCATCGGCGCATGGGCGCTCTTCGGGCACGCTGCGAAACGCCTGCTTGCCTCGCCCAAGGCGATTCATCATTTCAACGTCAGCATGGCTGTCTTGCTGCTGATCTCCATCGTCGGCGTGTTCTTTTGAGAAACGCTCCGCAGAAAGAACCTGTCGGCACAGGCTCTGGAACCGTCCTGGCGTCACACCAAACACCTGTTTAAACGTGCGGGTGTAGTGAGGTTGATCTGAAAAATGCAGGGCATGCGCCGTCTGCACAATCGTCAGGCCGGAACGCAAGAGGTGACGGCTTTTAAGCGCACGGAGTTGCCGCAAATAGGCTCCTGGCGTCAGACCAACCTGCTGCCTGAAGGTGCGAATCGCATGCCAGCGTGTGTATTGGGTTGAGCTTTCAATTTCCGCAAGGACCAGAGGCTCACTCCACTGTTGATCCAGCGCCTGCCGCAGCACATTGGAGGGTGGACGGGCCACGCCAGGGGATGCCGTACGCAACCTGGCGGAAAATGCCCGCAGCCACTCGCCTAAAGACACGTCAGGCGACATCAACGTGCGAGCATCAGAACCGATGGCAAAGGCCCCTTCACCGTCCACCCAGACCCGCTTTCGGCCTGCGTGAATCAATCCGGGCAATTCGGGCGCATGGGCCTCCAACACGTGCGCCGCAACGTAAAACACCCTGTATTCAACTGCGTCAGCTGTTGGAAGACTTTCATGCACCTCGAAGGGCGGGATGGCGAACACGGCCCCAGCCGGTGCAAGCTGCATTTCGCCGCGAGACTTGAAGGTGCAGTTCCCTTTGACCACAACGCCGAACGACCAGGCATCGTGAAAGTGCGGCTCTAAACCCCGTCCGTCCATGCGGGCCTGGATCTTTTCCGCCTCGGTACATGGATCCGCGTTCCAGTGGGTGATCTGTTTCATTGCGTGCTTGCTGTCTTTCCAAGAGCCGCGAGAGCCGCCCCAAGACGTTGCCGCCAAAAAATCGTACTGGACGCAAGGATAACGATCAAACGGTTGCTGTGATGGGTATTGGCTTCCACAACCGCCACGCCACCCCGCCGATGGCCAGTTGCGCGACCAGCACCAGGGCCACGCACCCCGCCCAGCCCGCGTGGGTCCAGATCCAGGCGGGGCCGAAGGCGCCGACGCTGCCGCCGACGTAGTAGCACAGCACATACAGTCCCACCGCAGACGAGCGCGCGCTCTGGGCAAACACAGGCACCTGCGCCGTCGCCATCGACTGCGCGATGAACACGCCGCCCGAACTCAGCGTCAATCCGAGCACGATGGCCCAGACCGGAGCGAGCAAGGTGAGCAACATGCCCGCGCAGCCCAAAACCACCGCGGCCACGAACACGCGGCGCTTGCCGAAGGTCCACGCCAATTTGCCCGCCAGCGGTGTGGCGATCATGCCCACCAGATACACGGTGAACAACAGACTCAGATCCTTGAGACTGAAGTGGTAGGGCGCCGCCGCGAGGTGAAAGCTCACATAGGTGAACGTGCAGACCTGCGAGAACAAAATGCCGAAGCCGATGGCATAAGTGCCCAGCAACTTGGGATTACGCCCATGCAGGGCAAACCCGGACAGCGCCGCGCGCAAGCCGCCGTGGCTGGCCTTGAACCAACGCGAGGCGGGCAGGCCCCGCGCGATCAGCCCCAGAAACAGCAGATTGATCGCCCCCAGCACGACGAAGGCCGCCTGCCAGCTGGCGTGCGCCGTCACCATGCCCGCGATGAAGCGGCCGCAAAAGCCCCCGGCCACCGAGCCCGAGATGTACAGCGCGGTCACCGCCGGAACGTCGGCCGGCTGCCACTCCTCGCTGATATAGGCCACCGTGGCGGTGAACACGCCGGGAATGCACAAACCCTCGATGGCCCGCCACACCAGCAAGCCATGCAGGGAATGGCTCGTCGCCGCCAGCAAGGTGGACAAGCCCAGCCCCGCGAGCGACACCAGCAGCACCCGCTTGCGGCCGAAACGGTCCGCGGCGATACCCGAGAACGGCGCCGCCGCCGCGACCGCCAGCGTGGTCAAGGTGATGGTCAGGCTGAGCTCGGCCACGCTGGCATGGAATACCGACTGCAGGCTGGGTAGCAGTCCCTGCGTGACATACATGGTGAAAAACGCGCACATGCCCGCAGCCGTCACGGCTGCGCGGCGCAGCCACTCGGGCGGGCCTGCGGCATCCTGAAGCGACGGTGACAAGACGGTGGTGGACATGCGTGGAACGAATCAGGCGCGAAGCAACGAAGGCCGAGCGAAGCCCTGATCACAGCTTAAGGTTCGCACTTCGATATGTGAAATATCATTTTCTGAAACTTTGATCTGTTTTCGATATGGACTTGCGCCACCTGCGCTACTTCGTCGCCGTTGCCGAAGAACGCCACTTCTCCCGGGCCGCGCAGCGCCTGCACGTCTCACAACCGCCGCTGAGCCAGCAGATCCAGGCCCTGGAGGCCGAGCTAGGCGTGCCCTTGTTCACACGCGGGCGCGGCGGCGTGCAACGCACCGCCGCGGGCGACGCCCTGCTGCCCCTGGCGCGCGGCATCCTCGATGCCGTCGAGCATGCGATGACGCAGACACGCCGCGTCGGCCGGGGCGAAACCGGGCGCCTCACCGTGGGCTTCGCCGGCTCCATGCCCTTCACCGACATCATGCCGCGCCTGCTGCGCGACTATCGCGCCGCCTGGCCGCAGGTGACGCTGGACCTGCGCGAGCAGCCCTCGCAAGCCCAGATCGACGATCTTCTCGCCCACCGCCTCGACCTCGGCTTCATCCGCCCGACGACGCTGATGCACGATGCCCGCCTCGCCACCCTGGTGGTGCAGCGCGAGCCGCTGCTGGCCGCGGTGCACAGCGATCACCCCCTGGCCGCTCAAGCCAGGGTGAGCCTGGCCGACCTGCGGGACCAGCCCTTCGTGCTCTACAGCGCCAGCCTCGGCTCTGGGCTGCGAGAGCAGACCCTGGCGCTGTGCGCCCAGGCCGGCTTCGCCCCCCGCATCGCGCAGGAAGTGCACGAAATGCCCACCCTCATCGGCCTGATCTCGGCCGGGCTGGGCGTGGGCATTGTGGCCGCCTCGATGCAGCGCGCCCAGTTGCCCTTCGTCACCTACCTGCGCCTTCAGGACGAGAACGTCACCACCGACGTGCTGCTGGCCTGGCGCCGAGACGACGACACTCCGCCGCTGCGCAATTTCCTGGCGATCACCCAGGCCCGGGCCCCGACGCAAAACTGAAGAACCTGCGCTAAGCTGCGCTGATGCGCCGCACCGCCTCCACCCTGCCCTCCGCTTTCGGCACCCGATGCGTGCGAGATGCGGTCTGCGCATCCCAACCCAAACCCCAAAAACAGCCGCTCATCTGACCGGAGCGCTGTTCCGTCAGATCGACGGGACGGCGGACAGGCGGCACTCCTTCTCCAACCTGCGATCCGATCGGTTCTTCGCGGTCATGCTTTGGAGAACTCGCATGTCTTCTGGATTCACGGGTATCTGGGTGCCTCTGGTCACCCCTTTCACGCCTGACGGCCACGCCGTCGATCACCACGCCCTGCGACGACTGGTGGCGCATCTTCGGGAAGCGGGTGTTTCCGGCTTCGTCGCGCTGGGCACCACAGGCGAGCCCGCGGCACTCGATCTGCAGGAGCAGGATGCGGTGCTCGCCACCGTACTGGCCGCTGCCGGCGACACGCCAGTGGTGGCCGGGCTGGCGGGCAACCACAGGCCGACGCTGCATGCGCGTGCGCAACACCTGGGCACGCTGCCGCTGGCGGGCTTGCTCGTCCCCGCGCCCTACTACGTGCGTCCGGGGCAGGACGGCATCCGGCGACATTTCCTGGAATTGGCCGATGTCAGCATCCATCCGCTGATCGTTTACGACATTCCCTATCGGACCGGCGTGCCGATCCACACCGACACGCTGCTGTCGCTGGCGGAGCACCCGAACATCCGGGCCGTGAAGGACTGTGGCGGCGACCTTGAAAAGACGCTGGCCGTGCTGGCCGACGGAAGGTTGCAGGTGCTGGCTGGCGAAGATCTGCAACTGTTCAATGCGCTCTGCCTGGGAGCCAGCGGCGCCATTGCCGCCAGCGCCCATCTGCATACTCCGCGCTTCGTGGCGTTGTACGGCGCCCTATGCGAGGACCGCCTGTCGCTGGCGCGGGACCTTTTCGCATCGCTGGCACCCTGCATCCGCGCCTTGTTCAGCGAACCCAATCCAGGGCCGGTCAAGGCGGCGCTGGCCGAACAGGGGATGATGTGCGATGCCGTGCGCCCGCCGCTCGGCGCGGCGGGCGCGACGTTTCTGACGCGGTGGCGTCAGGTTTGCGGCAACTGAAACCCGGTTCGATCACGGCGCAGACGCTGCGGCGGGCTCCATCTTCGCCAGCAGCGCCTGACGGAACTGGCGCAGCCAGGCTTTGACGGCGCGCTCGTTGTCCCGGCCCATGCGCATGAGGATCTTCTGGCCTGCTGGCGCCGATTCGAGGGCCGGGTCGGCATAGGTGTAAAGAACCCCCTGGCCCGTGCGTTCGCCGGCAAGCACCTTGGGCTGGCGCAGCAGCACCGGCCCCTGCGGCTCGGGAGCCTGCAGCAGATTGGCGATGACGGCGAGCAGGCGGTCGTTGAAGGCGCTGTGGGGATGGCCCAGTTCGCGCCAGGCCTGCTGGCAAAGCGGGGCAAGACGCAGGTAAACCTCGACCGCGCTCTGGGCT
>JAJTBQ010000116.1 GCA_021286835.1 Thiomonas sp. | reverse complement strand
TTCGACGCGTTTCGGCTAGGGCAATGCACCGAGTGGGGTCAAGGGCCTGTTAACGTCGTTTCTGCACCCGCGCCGGGGGTCTAGGCGGAGGCCATGCGAGGCGCAGGCCGCTGCGGCGTTAACAGGCCCTTGCCTGCGGTCGAAGCTCAGGCCTTAGCGTCGCTCACGATGGGCGCTTCCTGCGATGCCGCGTCCAGGCGGCTGCGCAAGGCGGCGATGCGGGCCATGGCGGCCTCCTTGTTGCTGACCTTGGGCTGACCGGTCTGCATTTCGCCGATGAAGCGGCTGGGCGTGCGTCCCGCTGCGCCGCGGCCCTGCTTGCGCTTGCTGCACCAGCTCAGCACCAGGGTCTGGCGCGCACGGGTCACGCCCACATACATCAGGCGCCGCTCTTCCTCCAGCGCCGTTGCCGACAGCGGCCGCTCCTCGGTGAAGAAGGGCAGCAGCCCCTCCTCGCATCCGGCCAGCACCACATGCGGCCACTCCAGCCCCTTGGCGGCATGCAGGGTGCACAGGGTCACGGCGTCGCGCTGGTCGCCGCGTTCCTGCAACTGGGTGATGAGCGAAATGGTCTGGGCGATCTGGGTGAGGCCGACCTTGTCTTCTTCAGCCTTGCGCTCGATCCAGCCGCAGAAGTCGTCGACGTTCTTCCAGCGCTGCTCGGCCTCGCGCGGGTTGTCGCTGTGCTCTTCCAGCCAGGCGCGAAAGCCGATGGTCTCGAGCATCTCGCGCAGCAGTTCACCGGCCGGCGCGGTGCGGGCGCGCCACTCGATGTCGTGCAGCAGACGCCCGAACTCGCGCAGATGATCGGCGGGGCGCGCACCGACCGCGGCAGGCATCGAATCGCGGAACAGCGCCTCGAACAGCGAGATCTTCCATTGCCCGGCGAAGGTGCTCAGCGCCGCCAGGGTTTGCGGCCCGATGCCACGGCGCGGCGTGGTGACGGCGCGCAGAAAGGCGGGATCGTCGTCGGAATTGGCCAGCAGCCGCAGATAGGCGCAGACGTCCTTGATCTCGGCGCGGTCGAAAAAGCTCTGCCCACCGCTGACGACGTAGGGAATGTTGGCGCGGCGCAGCGCCTGCTCCAGCGGGCGCGACTGGTGATTGGCGCGGTAGAGCACCGCGATGTGCGCCAGCTCGGCATTGCGGCCGCTGCGCAGCGCCTGGATGCGCGCGGCCACCATCTGCGCTTCTTCGTCTTCGTTCTGCGCGGCACGCACCTCCACCGCCTCGCCCTCGCCGTGCTCGCTCCACAGACTCTTGGGGTAGAGCTTGGGGTTGCTCTGGATGATGGCGTTGGCCGCCCGCAGAATGGCATTGGTCGAGCGGTAGTTCTGCTCCAGCTTGATCACTTCGAGCGTGGGCCAGTCGGTCTCCAGGCGCCGCAGGTTGTCCAGCGTGGCGCCGCGCCAGCCGTAGATGCTCTGGTCGTCGTCGCCCACCGCGGTGAAGCGGCCTTTGTCGCCGACCAGCAGTCGCAGCAGGTCGTACTGCGCGGCGTTGGTGTCCTGGTATTCGTCCACCAGCAGATAACGCAGCTTGTTCTGCCAGTGCTTGCGCACCTCGGCGTGCTGCTGCAGCAGGGTGACGGGCAGCCAGATCAGATCGTCGAAATCGACGGCCTGATAGGCCTGGAGCATGTCGGCATAGCGCTCGTAAACCTTTGCGGCCACGCGCTCGTCGTCGTTCTCGGCCACGCGCGCCGCCGCCTCGGGCGTGAGCATGGCGTTTTTCCACAGGCTGATGGTCCACTGCCAGCGACGGGCCTGGGCGTTGTCGGTAGTGGCGCCGGCATCGCGCAGCAGACCGGTGACGTCGTCGGCGGCGAGAATGGAAAAACGGGGCTTGAGCCCCAGCGCCTCGCCGCTTTCGCGCAGCATACGCACGCCAAGGGCGTGGAAGGTCGAGATGGCGAGCTTGCCGGCCACGCCGCGCTTGTCCACCAGTTGCGCCGCACGCTCGCGCATTTCGGCCGCGGCCTTGTTGGTGAAGGTGATCGCCGCGATCTGGTCTGGCTCGAGCCCGGCGCGCAGCAGGCGCCCGATCTTGTGCGTGATGACCCGCGTCTTGCCGCTGCCCGCCCCGGCGATGACGAGGCAAGGCCCGGAGAGATGGGCGACGGCACGTTCCTGGGCAGCGTTGAGCATGGGCAAAAAGGGGCACAGTTTAGGGCCTGAAGCACAGTTGCCATGGATCGTCGGCCCGATGCTCCATCATCCTGCCTTCAGGGCGGTGTCGATGGGCGGCCGTTTCCAAGCTGAGCCATGAAGGTGCGGCAGGTTGGGCCCGCGCCATGCGGCGTCCAGCGTCCTGCTGCACCGTAAAGCCGTGCGTCATCGTCCAGGTTGACGGAGGGCAGCGCGAAGTTGGCGCAGAGTTCGAACTCTCCAATCCGCGCCTGGCCTTGCAGGCGTTCGGACGCTACCACGCGGTAGCCGAAATCATGGTGCGATTCGGGGTCTCGCGTGGACGCCGTGCAGGAGGCGTAAGCCGCAGTGGACCGCAAGGTCTCCAGCGAGTCGGGCAACTGGGCCATGGTTCGGGCATAGCGCTCCACGCAAGAAGACAGCGCGCCCAGCCTGACCATCCGCTCACGATCGAAGGCCTGCTGGCGGGTCTGCTCGGGCGAGCCGCCGTACAGCAAACCCAGCGCGATCCCCACCCCGATCAGCGCGGCCGCCAGCCAGCCAAAACCGAGGAAAAACCTGGGTGCGACCACCTTGCGGTACTGCACCTGGCGCCGCTCCAGCGCATAGAAGCCGAACACCAGGCCGGCGACCACCAACACCACCAGCGCCTTGAGCATGAAGCGCAGGGTCAGCGCGCCCTGCAGCAGGGTGTAGAGCACGGTGATCAGGTCGACGACCACGCTGACCGAAGCGATCAGCAGCACGATGTAGGTGAGCCATTTGGTCAGGCCGGACTCGGTGCGATCGGCGTTGGCACGGAAGCGCCGAAACCAGAGCCGCATCGCAATCACATAGGCCGGAAAGGCCACCGCGAGCGAGGCGATGGCGTGGTGGATCGATCGGTCGGCAGACATGATGCGCCGACCTAGGGCATCGGGAATGGCCTTGTCGATGACCCCGAAGTAGAGGCCGCCAAGACCGAAGGCCACCAGCCCCAGAAGAATGAGCGAAAACGCGTTGATGGCCACATCCACCACCGAAGACTGCCGCGTCGGCGGTGGCACGGCGGCACGGTCGGGTACGGGCACCCCGATGGCCACCAGCGCGTCACGATAGGCCTGATCCGCCTCGTCCTCGGTCCAGCCGACTGCCATCAGCTCCTCGCGGATCTGCGTTCGCCCGATGCCGGCACGCAGACGACTCATGAGGTGATCGGACAATGCGTTCACGGCGCCCTCCTGTTCGGGTGCGCGCCTGGCACGGTGGACGGCCTGCGCGTCTGATGGGTTGTGGTGCCGATCATCGTATCGCGGGAGGCCAGCGGCGACGCCGAACAAGTCCCTCGATCAGCCGCCCCGAGGCGCAGCGGTATCCGCCGCGCTCCAGTCCCAAGCTCGGCGCACCTCGGCGACACGTACCGCGTAGCGGGCATACCAGCGCGCGCGGCCCAGCGTCTGCGCGGCAAGGTGATCGACCTGCTGTCTCCAGGCCAGCACTGCGGCTTCATCGCTCCAGTACGACACGGTGATGCCGAAACCCGCGGCGTCCCGCACGCTTTCCTCGCCCAGGTAGCCAGGCTGCCGCGCCGCCAGTCTGCCCATGCGGTCGGCCATGTCGGCATAGTCCGTCTCGCCGCCGCTGCGCTGAGAAGAAAAGATCACCGCCACATAGGGCGGCCGAGGTGTGGTGGCCCACATGCTCAGTACCCGGCCTGCGCAGGAGTGCGATAAGGCTCGTCGGCGAGCAGGTAGACGCGCTCGGCGCGCGCCTGCCCGGTCCACCTGGCCACCGCCGGATGGCCGGCGACGGCTTGCACATAAGCCCAGGCCCAATCCGGCAGCTCGGGGCGGTAGGTGAGAAACCGCATGCAGACCGGGGCGTAGAACGCATCGACCACGCCGAATTCACTGAACAGAAAAGGGCCGCCGCTGGTCTGCAAGGCGCTTTGCCACATGAGCAGAATCTGCTCGATATCGCGCTGCACGGCCGGATTCCAGCCCCGGCCCGGCAGATCGGCCTCGATATTCATCACCATGTGCTCGCGCAGCGCCGCGAAGCCGCTGTGCATGCTGGCGCACAGGCAGCGCGCCCGCGCGCGATCGGCCGCATCCCTTGGCCAGAAGGCATGCTGGGGAAACCGCTCGGCCAGATACTCGCCGATGGCCAGCGAGTCCCACACGCGCAGCGCGCCGTCTTCGAGGATGGGCACCCGTGCCACCGGCGACAACGGCGCAATCTCCTGGGCGAACGCCGGGGTGTCGAGCCAATGCTGGCGTTCCTCGAACGGGATGCCAAAGGCGGTCATGGCCACCCAGGGGCGCATGGACCAGGAGGAGTAGTTCTTGTTGCCGATATGCAGGATGAACATGGACAGGTTTCCCGGAAAGTCGGTCCATTGTCCCGCCGGGCCCTGGGTTCGCCAAACCGATTTTTCGCATGCCCACCATGCAGGCGCCGCATGGCTGCCGGGACGAGAAGTTCAGCGTCCTGCGGTAGCGCGCATCGACCCGTATTCCGACTCCTGCCGGCGCGGATCGAGGTAGGTCGGCGCCATCGCCTTGACCGACTCGGGACGCGCCACGCCAAGCTCGGCGGCAAAGCCCGGGAGACCGCCGGTGCACACGCTGTCGACCTTCATGGAGTCGAGGTTGTCACGGCTCATCAAAGGGTCGCCGGGCGCCAGTTCCAGCAACGCGGCCTGAAGGCGGCCCAGAGCGTCGGGCAGGGGAATGATGGAGCGACCACAGCCACCGCCCACCCGCGCGTACTGGCCGCAAAGGCGCACCAGTTCAGCCAGGGTATAGACCTTGGGACCACACAGCTCGTAGGTCTGGCCCAGAGTGTTGCGCGCCTGCGGCCCCACCAGGCTGTTGACGAAGGCCGTGACCACATCGCCCACCCACACCGGAGCGAAGCGCGTTTTCGCCCCCGCCAGCGGCACGATGGGAAACACCCGCTGCAACTGGGCGAAGGTATTGAGGAATTTGTCTTCTGGACCGAACACCACCGAGGGCCGGAAGAGCGTGAAGTCGATGCCCTGCTGCGCACGGATCGCGGCCTCGCCCGCACCCTTGGAACGCAGATACATCGAAGGACCGTCACGATCGGCGCCGAGCGCGCTCATGTGCACCAGACGGCGCACACCCTGCCGGGCGCAGGCCGCGGCGATGCGGCGCGGCAGATCGACATGGGCACGGGCGAAATCGGCGCCGTAAGGCTGCCCGCGCTTGCCGTGCAGAATGCCCACAAGGTTGACCACCGCATCGCGTCCGGCGACGAGTTTGGCCAGCTTGGCATCATCGAGCACGTCGGTCTCGACCACGTCGACCAAGGGCAGTTGCACCAGATGCCGGGCGCGCTGCCGACGGCGCGTGGGCACCGTGACGAAATGATTGGCCAGCGACAGGGCATTGACCAGACGACTGCCGATGAAGCCGCTGCCTCCGATGACGAGAATGTTCTGCTGCATGAGCGTTCCTGGAAGATCGGGACAGCGCCAAGTGTGCCAGAAGTCCGCCTCAGTGCGCCTCGTTTCGTGCCGGGCTCAGGGTTGATTGCTGGCCAGCATGGCGTCCGACGAACCGACATCGCCCAGCCGCGCCTTGAGCGACTGCGGCTTGCCGCTGAGGATGGCGGCGTACACCGTGGCATTGGCCAGCACGCGCTTCACGTAATCGCGGGTTTCGGCGATGGGGATGTTCTCGGCAAAAACGGCGCCGGGCAGCAGCGGCTGATCGGGCAGGCCCATATTGCGCCAGCGCAGGGGCCGCCCCGGTCCGGCGTTGTAGCCCGCCGCGGCCAGTGCCTCGGAGCCGTTGAACTGCTGCAGCAAGCCGCCGAGATAGGCGCTGCCGAGTTGCACGTTCACTCCCACGTCGGCGATCTGGTCATGGCTGTAACCGGCAAGGCCGATCTTGCGGGCCACCAGTTTGGCGGTCGCCGGCATGAGCTGCATCAGCCCCGAAGCGCCGACCCACGACTTGATGTTGGCGATGAAGCGAGACTCCTGGCGGATCAGGCCATAGAGGAAGGCCTCGTTCACGTCTTCGGCCCTGGAGGCATTGCCGATGGCCTCGCGATACGGCATGGCGTAGCGCTGGGCGATGTCCACCCCGCCCTTCACCCGTTCGCTGGTGTTGATGCAGCGATCCCAGAGCTGCTGCTGGCAGGCCAGCTCGGCAGCGGCCTGCATCTGGCGATCGTCCAGTCCGCGCAGCGAGAAGTTCCATTCGCGCACCGCATCAAAGCGCAGGTCGATGCTGAACAGCGCCAGCGAGCGCTGCATTCCCGCACGCGAGGCCTGCTGCGCCACGGCGGCCAGCGGCGCTGG
>JAJTBQ010000115.1 GCA_021286835.1 Thiomonas sp. | reverse complement strand
GAGCGCCGCGTCCAGCGTGGCATCCTGCTTGGCAAAACAAAAGCGCACCACGCCGCGCTGCCGTCCGTCGGGCTCGAAGGCCGACAGGGGAATGGCGGCCACACCGACCGACTCGGTCAGCCAACGGCAGAAAGCCTCATCCGGCGAATCGCTGATGGCGCCGTAACGCACGCACTGGAAGTAGCTGCCGTCACAGGGCAGCAGCTCAAACCGGCTGTCCGCCAGCCCGGCGCGGAAACGATCGCGCTTGGCCTGATAGAAACCCGGCAGCTGGCGATACGGCGCCGGATCGGCCAGATAGGCGGCCAGGCCGTGCTGCATGGGCGTGTTGACGGTGAAGACGTTGAACTGATGCACCTTGCGGAACTCGGCGGTGAGCGCCGCCGGGGCCGCGACGCTGCCGACTTTCCAGCCGGTGACATGAAAGGTCTTGCCGAAACTCGACACCACGAAGGCGCGCGCGGCCAGGCCCGCAAAGCGTGCGGCGCTCTGGTGCTGGGCGCCATCGAACACCATGTGTTCGTAGACTTCATCGGAGATGAGCACGATGTCGGTGGGGGCGAGCAGCGCGTCGAGCTGCCGCATGTCGGCTTCGCTCCAGACCGTGCCGCTGGGATTGTGCGGGCTGTTGATCAGCAGTGCCCGCGTGCGCGGGGTGATGGCCGCGGCAATGGCGTCGAAATCCGGCCGGAAATCGGCCTTCAGAGGAACGGTCCGCGCGGTGCCGCCACACAGGGCGATATTGGGCATGTAGCTGTCGTAACAGGGGGTGAGCACAATGACTTCGTCCCCCGGATGCACCACGGCGAGCAGGGCAGTGAAGATGGCCTGGGTGGCGCCCGCGGTGATGGTGACTTCCGTATCGGCGTCGTATTGAGCGCCATGAAGTGCGGCGATCTTGCCGGCCACCGCGTGTCGCAATGCAGGCACACCGGCCATGGGCGGGTACTGGTTGGCGCCCTGGCGCATGGCCTGGTCCACCGCGTCGATGAGCCGAGGGTCGCAGGCGAAGTCGGGGAAGCCCTGGCCGAGATTGATGGCGCCGTGCTGCTGCGCCAGCGCTGACATGACGGTGAAAATCGTGGTGCCGACTTGAGGCAGCCGGGATGCGAGGCGTGGGGTGTGGGCAGGCATGGACTCGGGTTGCGCTCAGATGGAAAACACGTCCTGCCCGTCGAGTTCGCCCCGCAGGGTCTGTTCCACGAGCTTGCGCGGCAGACGCGGCGAAATCAGCTCGGTGAACAGCGGCACGAAGCTGCGCTGCAAGACGCCGCGCTTGAACGCCACGCGCGTGAGCTGCTGACCGAACAGGTGGCCGGCCGGAAGGGCGCGCAGCGCAGTATCGCGCTCGGGCGAAATGGCCATTTCCGCGATCAGGCCCACACCCAGCCCCAGCTCGACATAGGTCTTGAGCACGTCGGAGTCGAGCGCCTCGAGCACGATCTGCGGCTGCAGATTCGCATGGGCGAAGGCCGCATCGATCTGGCGTCGCCCGGCAAAGGTCGGCTCATAGGTGACCAGTGGGTAGGTGGCCAGCTCGGCCAGCGTGAGCTCGGCGCGATCGCACAAGGGGTGGCCGTGCGGCACGACGGCCAGATGCTGCCAGCTGTAGCAGGGCAGGGTGAGCAGATCGGGCGAATCCAGCAGCGACTCGCTGGCCAGGCCCAGATCGGCGCGCTCTTCGCGCACGGCCTGCGCGACCTGGTCGGGCGTGCCCTGCAGCAGCTGCACCTGCACGGCGGGCATGCGACGGCGGAATTCGGCTATGACCCAGGGCAGTTTGTAGCGCGCCTGCGTATGCGTGGCCGCCACCGTGAGCTGGCCCGCGTCGCGGGCCGCATAGTCCTGTCCGATGCGCTTGAGATTGGCCACTTCGCGCAGGATGATGTCCACACTGCGCAGCACTTCCACCCCTGGCTCGGTGAGCTTGCGGATGCGCTTGCCGTGCCGGCTGAAAATCTCCACGCCCAGTTCGCTCTCCAGCTCGATGATGGCCTTGGAGACACCGGGCTGCGAGGTATGCAGCGCCCGCGCCGCCTCGGTGAGGTTGAGCTTGCGGCGCACGGCCTCCTGCAGAAAACGGAACTGGTGCAGGTTCATCTCAGGACCGCGCGAAGTGGCATCGCCTCTGGCGATGTCGTGCCCTGCAAGGGCGGCGAACGCAGTGGGCGCGCAGGCTGTTTCATCTCAGCGGAATCGCACCTGCCAGGCAAACACGATCAGGCCCAGCCCGCCAAACAGCAACATGGGCATGGCCGCTGTGATGGCGGGAGGCCATGTGCCCAGCAGTCCCAGACTTGAAAACAGGGTGTTGAGCAGGATGAACGCTATGCCCAGCACGATGCCGACGAGCACCTTGCCACTGACGCCTTTCGAACGCGTATGCAGATAGGCGAAGGGCAGGGCAAGCAGCAGCATGACCACGGCGCTGAAGGGATAGAACAGCTTTTTCCAGAGCTGGATCTCATAGCGCTCCGCGGCCTGATGGTTGGCGTGAAGATGCTGGATGTAGCGCCAGAGATCGATGGCCGACATCTTGTCGGGCGCCAGCAGCAGCACGCCGAGCACGCTCGGCGAGAGCGAGGTCTGCCAGCGATAGCTGGGCAACTGGCTCACCTTCAGCGCGGCCCCGGTCTGCTGCGGGAGTTCGGTGCGGGTGACGTCGTGCAGCGTCCAGGTGCCGCCACCCTCGTAACGACCGCCGGCCGCATGCAGCTCGGCGGCGATCTGCGCCTGGGCATTGAGCACGTAGATGTGCACGTCGGTGAGATCGCCGCGAGGATTGATGGCCTTGATGTTGACGGTCTGATTGCCGCTCTGGTCCGAATCGTTGCGCAACCAGATGCCTGACGCGAGTTGCGTGCCGAAGCCAGAACCCTGCCCGGACTGCAGTCGCGCCGAAAGCTGACCCGCTGCGGGAGCCAGCCATTCGCCGAGGAAGAACAAGGTGAGGACCAGGGCCGCCGCCAGCTGCAGCAGGAGTCCCAGCGCGGCGCGCGGACTCAGGCCCGAAATCCGCAGAATGACGAACTCGCTGCTTGCCGCCAGGGAGGCCAGGGCAAACACGCCGCCGACCAGGGTGGCGATGGGCAAGACCTCATAAGCGCGGCTCGGCATGCTCAGCGCCACATGCAGCAGCGTGCCGCTGAGACTGAAGTCGGGTTTGCCGAGATTGCTCAGGTCGTTGAGCATGTCGATGAAGAACAGCAGTGCCAGAAAGGCCATCGTCACCAGGCCCACGGCGCTGAGCACGTGCAGCAGCAGAAAGCGGCGAACGGTACGCATCAGGCGTGGACCTGCAAACGTGTGCGGCCCGGCCATAGACGGCGCAGCCAGCCGCTGCCCCGGAGCATCAGCAGCAGCAGGAACAAAGCGGCGCCACCATGCACCAGCAGGAATCCCCCTGAAAAACTGAGCCGGCCTTCGCTGATCCAGCCTTGCAGCACGTTGAGCAGATTGAAGTAGATCAGGTAGACCAGGATCGCGCTGATCAGGCTGCCCGCCCGCCCCGTGCGCACCGAACCCGAAGACAGCGGCAGCGCCATCAGGGCCAGCATTGCGGCGGAGAGGGGTACGCCCAGGCGCCAGGACAGTTCGCCCAGCCAGTTGGGGATGGCGGGGTTGAACAGGTACTCCGTCGGCACATTGCGGTTCGGTTGAGTCAGCCAGTTGACCGGCCCGGCTTTGTTGTCCGCCATATTGCTCAGGCCCGAGGTGGCGTCCAGGCGCATGTCGAGAGCATCGAAGGAGGTGATGGTGTAGTTGGCCTGACCGGGCGTATGCGCGTAGCGGTTGCCGTTGCGCAGCACCAGGAAGGGTTGTCCGTCGATGCGCTGCACCTGCGCGGAGCGCGCCGTGATCAGGACGGTCTGTCCGGAGGTGTCGTCGCGGATGAAGATGTCGTGCGCCACACCGCCGGCCTGAGCGCCCTTGTCGATGAAAAACACCCGCTTGCCCGAAGCCGACTCGCGGAACTGGCCGGGCGCCACCCGCGAGATGTCCGAGCGCTGCTCGAAGCGCGTGCGCAGCGCCGTGGACTGCTGATTGGCCCAGGGCCAGGCGAACAAGGTGAGCGCTGCGATGAGCAGAAGAATCGGCCAGCAAAACCGCAGCACGCTGCCCATCAGTCGCAGCCGCCCAACGCCGGTGGTGCGCCAGATGGTCATCTCCGAATCCAGCCACATGCGGGTGAAGGTGAGCAGCACCGCCAGGAAAAGCGACAGGGTGATGACGATCTGCAGATAGCTCAGCGCCGTCAGTCCGATCAGCAGGAACACGTCCTGCGGGCTGGCCTGGCCGTCGGAGGCCTGACCCAGAATGCGGATCAGCATCAGGGTGATGACCACGGTGAACAGCACGGTGAATGCGCCGCCGAAATTGCGGCTCATTTCACGTCGCAGGGTCAGATCGAGAAGCATGGGAAAACGGGCGGCTGGTGCGATGAGGGCGGCATGCCGCGATAGCGGGCGCCAAGCAGGGCACGATGGAATAATGCATGCCACACTTACTCAGGAACCCTGAACATGAAATTCAGTATATCCGCCGTCAAGAAGCCTCTGCAGACCAAAACCGACGCCCTGGTGGTCTTCGTCCCTGAAGGGCGTGGCGCCAGCGGGCTGACCGATGCCGAGGCGCTTGACGACCTGATTGCCCAGCTCGCCGTCGATGGCGATTTCAAGGCCAAACCCGGCAGTGTCCTGTTGTTGCACCGCCCCGCAGTCGTTGCGGCGCGCCGCCTGCTGCTGGTGGGACTGGCCGCCAAGCCTGAACTGCGCGACTGGAAGAAATCGCTGCAGGCCGCGGCCAATAGGCTCAAGACCTTGCCGGTGAAGCAGGCGCATCTGCTTTCGCTCAATGGGCTGGACACGATGGCCGAACTCACGCCCACCGTGTTCTCCGAGGTGTTCTACCGTTACGACACCACGCGGACGGTGGAAGACGCCGATCAGCCGCAGCTCGAAGCCCTCCACCTCTGCGCCGTGGGTGGCGATGCGGTGCCGGCCCAGGCGAAGGCCACGCTGCAGCTGGCCGAGTCGGTCGCCGTCGGCGTGAGGCTCACCCGCGAACTCGCCAACCTGCCGCCCAATTACTGCACGCCCGCCTATCTGGGCGAGATGGCGAAGAAGATGGCCAAGTTTCACGGCCTGGACTGCAAGGTGCTGGGGCGTCCCGAGATGGAGAAACTCGGCATGGGATCGTTCCTCGCCGTGGCGCAGGGCTCGACCCAGCCGCCCCGTTTCATCGTGCTCGAGTATCGCGGTGCGGGCAAGAAGGATGCGCCCCACGTGCTCGTTGGCAAGGGCGTGACCTTCGACACCGGTGGCATTTCGCTCAAGCCCGGCGCTGAGATGGATGAAATGAAGTTCGACATGTGCGGGGCCGCGTCCGTTCTTGGCGCCTTCGAGGCCATCGCGCGGATCAAGCCGAAGCTCAATGTCGTCGGCCTGATCGCCGCCACGGAAAACATGCCCGATGGCAGCGCCGTCAAGCCCGGGGATGTGGTCACCAGCATGTCGGGCCAGACCATCGAGATTCTCAATACCGATGCCGAAGGGCGCCTCATCCTGTGTGACGCGCTGACCTATGCGGCGCGCTACAAGCCGCAGTCGGTGGTGGATATCGCCACCCTGACGGGGGCCTGCGTGATTGCGCTGGGCAAGGTCAACAGCGGCCTGTTCACCGACGACGACGCGCTGGCCCAGGCCTTGCTCGATGCCGGTCGCGCCACGCTCGATCCCTGCTGGCGCATGCCGCTGGAGGCCGATTACGCCGACGCGCTCAAGAGCAATTTCGCCGATGTCGCCAATATCGGCGGCCGACCGGCCGGCGCGATCACCGCGGCCTGTTTCCTCTGGCGCTTCGCCAAGGACTACCGCTGGGCGCACCTCGACATCGCGGGTACGGCCTGGAACAGCGGTGCGAACAAGGGCGCCACCGGGCGTCCGGTGCCGCTGCTGGTGCGCTACCTGCTCTCGCAGGTGCAATGAGCATCGTCCGTTAAGACGTCGCCGAGTTTGATCATGCCCTGCGCCGTCGAATTTCGTGTGAACCTGCCCGATCCACTGCGCTACGTCTGCGGCCTGCTGCGCACCGCGACGCAGCGCGGTGCGCGCTTGCTGGTGGCGGCTCCGCAGCCCTTTCTCGCGGAACTCGACCCGCTGCTGTGGACCTTCCAGCCCGGCAGCTTTGTGCCGCATGTCTGGCAGGATGATCCGCTCGTCGAGAAAACCCCCGTCATCCTGGCCTCCCAACCCGATCTTCGACGCCTCGGGCACTTGAATGCCCTGGTGAATCTGGGCCCTGACCTCGTGGAGGGGTGGGAGTCGCTGGATCGGGTGATCGAGCTTGTCAGCGAAAACGGGCCCGACAAGCCGGCCGCCCGTGAGCGCTTGCGTGCCTACCGTGCCGCGGGCGTCGATCCGACCATCATCCAGGCTCGCCCATGAAGCCCACGCCGCCGAACCACGTCGTTCTTCCCGTGCTCACCGAGCGCCTG
>JAJTBQ010000114.1 GCA_021286835.1 Thiomonas sp. | reverse complement strand
GGTCTCGACCGCTTGCGCGATGGCCGTGAAGTCAAGGTGGTGCAGCCCCTGTCCGCCAACAGCGAAGCCAAAGCCTCGCATGCCAAGCCCGGCGCACCGCATGGCGCCAAGCCCGCGGCCGCCAGCGGAGCGCGCTGACCATGAGCGCACCACAAGACGACCCCAGCTCCCCACCCCAACCCTCCCCAACCTTGGGGAGGGAGCAAGGCCATCCAGCGTCCGTGGACGAGCTAGGCAGGGACGAGGACGCCGCCCGCCCCAGTCCCTCGCGACTGTTCATCCTGCGCCCCATCGCCACCACGCTGCTGATGATTGCGGTGCTGGTGGCCGGCTTCGTGGGCTATCGGCTTTTGCCGCAGGCCGCGCTGCCGCAGGTGGACTATCCGACCATCCAGGTCACCACGCTCTACCCCGGCGCCAGCCCCGACGTGATGACCTCCTCGGTCACCGCGCCGCTGGAGCGCCAGTTCGGCCAGATGCCCGGCCTGGCGCAGATGTGGTCGGTCAGCTCCGGCGGTGCCTCGGTCATCACCCTGCGCTTCGATCTTTCGCTCTCGCTCGACGTGGCCGAGCAGGAGGTGCAGGCCGCGATCAATGCCGCGAGCAATCTGCTGCCTTCCGACCTGCCGCAGCCCCCCATCTATGCCAAGGTCAACCCCGCCGACGCGCCGGTCATCACCCTGGGGCTGACGTCCGACACCCTGCCGCTCACCACGCTGTACGACCTGGCCGACACACGCCTGAGCCAGAAGCTCTCGCAGGTATCGGGCGTGGGCCTGGTCAGCCTGTCGGGCGGCCACAAGCCCGCCATCCGCGTGACGGTGAACGGCCCCGCGCTGGCGGCGCTGGGCCTGAGCATGGACAGCATCCGCACCGCGATCACGGGCGCCAATGTCAACAGCCCGAAGGGCAGCATCAACGGCAGCCAGCAATCGTTCAGCATCGATGCCAACGACCAGTTGCAGTCGCCGCAACAGTATCGCGACATGATCATCGCCTACTCGGGCGGGGCGCCGGTCCGGCTGGGCGATGTGGCCACCCTCAGCACCGGCGCCGAGAACGCCTGGCAGGCCGCCATGGTCAACGGCAAGCCGGGCATCGTCATCAACGTGCAGCGCCAGCCGGGCGCCAACGTCATCGCCGTGGTGGACAACATCCACAAGCTGCTGCCCAGTCTGCAGGCGCAGATGCCGGCCGCGGCCCAGCTCTCGGTGCTGTCCGACCGCACCGTCACCATCCGCGCGGCCATCAGCGACGTGACGTTCGAGCTGCTACTCTCGGTCGTGCTGGTGGTGCTGGTGATCTTCATCTTCCTGCGCAGCGCAAGGGCCACCTTCATTCCAGCCACCGCGGTGCCGCTGGCACTGGTGGGCACGTTCGGCGCGATGTATCTGTTCGGCTTTTCGATCAACACCCTCACGCTGATGGCGCTGACCATCGCCACCGGCTTCGTGGTGGACGACGCCATCGTGATGATCGAGAACATCTCGCGCTACATCGAGGCCGGCGAGCGCCCGCTCACCGCCGCGCTCAAGGGCGCGGGCCAGATCGGCTTCACCATCATCACCCTCACCTTCTCGCTCATCGCGGTGCTCATTCCGCTGCTGTTCATGGGCGACGTGGTGGGCCGGCTGTTCCGCGAGTTCGCCATCACCCTGGCGGTGGCCATCGTCATTTCCGCGGCGGTGTCGCTGACCTTCACGCCCATGCTGTCGGCGCGTCTGTTGCGCCATACGCCCGAGGCCGAACAAAGCCGTCTGTTTCATGCCACCGGCGCCTTTTTCGAAGGGCTGTCCGCGCGCTACACCCGGGCACTGCGCTGGGTGCTGCGGCATCAGCCCCTGGTGCTGCTGCTGGCCGTGGGCACGCTTGCGCTCACGGTGCTGCTGTATGTGCTCATTCCCAAGGGCTTCTTCCCGACCCAGGACACGGGCATGATCCAGGCGACCACGGTGGCACCGCAGGACGTCTCGTTCCAGGCCATGACCGAGCGTCAGCAAGCGCTGGTGGATGCGCTGCTCAAGGACCCCGCGGTGGCTTCGGTGTCCTCCGTGGTGGGCATCGACGGCGTGAACACCACGATGAACACCGGGCGGCTGCTGATCAACCTCAAGCCCTTGAGTGAGCGCGTACTGCGCGTGGGGCCGATCATCAACCGGCTCGATGAGCGCGCCGCCAAGGTCGGCGGCATCCAGGCCTATCTGCAACCGGTGCAGGACCTGACCATCGACGACATCGCCAGCCGCTACCCCTACCAGTTCAGCCTCTCGGCCACCAGCGCCGAACAACTCTCCAGCGCCAACGCCGCGCTGATGGACCGGCTCAAGGCCCTGCCGCAGCTCGCGGGCGTGACCAGCGATCTGCAGGACCAGGGTCTGCAGGCCTATGTCGATGTCGACCGCAGCGCCGCCTCGCGGCTGGGCATCACCATGAGCGCCATCGACAGCGCGCTGTACAACGCCTTCGGCCAGCGGCTGGTGTCCACCATCTTCACCCAGTCGGCGCAATACCGCGTGGTGCTCGGGGTGGAGAACAACAGCCCCCACGCTTCGGCTTCGCCTGCGCTGCCCCCCGAGGGGGCGCCCGCCGCCTTGGGGCGGCCCGGCGGCGGCGGGGGCGACGGCGCAAGCAACTCCGGCGGGCCACTGAGCGCCTTCGACAGCGTCTACCTCACCGGCAGCAGCGGGCAGATGGTGCCGCTGTCGAGCATTGCCACGATCGAGCAGCGCGCCACTCCACTGGCCATCGACCACATCGGCCAGTTCCCCGCCGCGCTGATCTCGTTCCAGCTCGCCTCGGGCGTGTCGCTGGGCGAGGCGGTGAACGCCATCGATCAGGCGGCCCGGCAGGCGCAACTGCCGGCCTCGGTGGTCATTCAGTATCAGGGCTCGGCCAGCGCCTTTCAGTCGGCGCTGAGCAACCAGCTCTGGCTGCTGTTGGCGGCGGTGGCCACGATGTACATCGTGCTGGGCGTGCTGTATGAGAGCTACATCCACCCGGTGACGATTCTGTCCACCCTGCCCTCGGCTGGCATTGGTGCGCTGCTGGCGCTCATGGGCACGGGGCACAACCTCACGGTCATCGCCATCATCGGCATCATCCTGCTGATCGGCATCGTGCAGAAGAACGCCATCCTGATGGTGGACTTCGCCCTCGACGCCGAGCGCAACCAGGGCCTGCCGCCCGAGGAAGCCATGCTGCAAGCCGCGCACCTGCGGCTGCGCCCGATTCTGATGACCACCTTCGCGGCGCTGTTCGGCGCCGTGCCGCTGGTGGTCGGCGGCGGCATGGGGGCCGAGCTGCGCCAGCCCCTGGGCATCACGCTGGTCGGCGGCCTGCTGGTCTCGCAGGTGCTCACGCTGTTCACCACACCGGTGATCTATCTGGCTTTCGACCGCGTGGCCCGCCGCCTGGCCGCCTGGCGCTCGAAGGGCCGTGCCGTGGCGGCCGAGGACGCGCAGTGAATCCTTCCGCGTTGTTCATCCGCCGCCCGATCGCGACCAGCCTTCTGGCGCTGGCGATTCTGCTGGCGGGCATCATGGCGTTCCGTCTGCTGCCGGTCTCGCCCCTGCCGCAGGTGGACTTTCCCACCATCGTGGTCAACGCCAGCCTGTCGGGGGCCAGCCCGGACGTGATGGCGGCCACCGTGGCCACGCCGCTGGAGCGCAGCCTGGGCACCATTGCCGGCATTTCGCAGATGACCTCGAGCAGCACGCAGGGTTCGACGCGCATCATCCTGCAGTTCGATCTGTCGAAAGACATCAACAGCGCCGCGCGCCAGGTGCAGGCTGCGATCAACGCGGCCATTCCGCTGCTGCCCAGCGGGCTTTCGGGCAATCCGACGTACAAGAAGATGAATCCGGCCGACGCGCCGATCATGATTCTGTCGCTCACCTCCAAGAGCCTGACGCGCGGACAGATGTTCGATGCCGGCTCGACCATCCTGGCGCAGAAGATCTCGCAGATCGCGGGCATCGGCTCGGTCACGGTCGGGGGGGCGGCGCTGCCCGCGGTGCGCGTCGATCTCGATCTGCCGCGTGTCAACGGCATGGGGCTGAGCCTGGAGCAGGTGCGCCAGGCCATCGCCAGCGGCAATGTCGACACACCCAAGGGCGCCATCGACAGCGGCGACCACCGCTGGCAGGTCGGCGCCAACGACCAGCTCAGCACCCCCGCGCAATATCAGCACGTCGTCGTAGGTTACAAGAACGGCGCGCCCATACGGCTCGACCAGATCGCGCATGTTTACGAGGGGCTGCAGAACCAGCAGAACATGGGCCTGGCCAACGGGCAGCCCTCGGTCCAGCTCATCATCTACCGGCAGCCCGGCGCCAACATCATCGACGCGGTCGACGCCGTGAAGGCGGCCTTGCCGCAGCTCGAAGCCTCCATCCCCGCGGCGATCGACGTGACCGTCATGTCCGACCGCACCACCACCATCCGCGCCTCGCTCGAAGAGGTGGAGAACACGCTCATCCTCGCCGTGGTGCTGGTGATCGGCGTGGTCTGGCTGTTCCTGCGCGACTGGCGCGCCACGCTGATTCCGGCGCTGGCCGTGCCGCTGTCGCTGGTGGGCACCTTCGCCGCCATGTGGCTGCTCGACTATTCGCTCGACAACCTGTCGCTGATGGCGCTGATCGTGGCCACCGGCTTCGTGGTGGACGACGCCATCGTGGTGCTGGAAAACATCATGCGCCACGTGGAGGAGGGCCTGACGCCGCTGGCCGCCGCGCTCAAGGGCGCGCGCGAAGTGGGCTTCACCGTGCTGTCGATGAGCCTGTCGCTGGTGGCGGTGTTCCTGCCGGTGTTGTTCATGGGCGGCATCGTCGGGCGCCTGTTCCACGAGTTCGCGGTCACCCTGTCGGTGGCCATCGGCATTTCGCTGCTGGTCTCGCTCACGGTCACGCCCATGCTAGCTTCGCGCTGGCTGCGCGGGCTGTCGCCAAGAAGCGAGGCCGCGCCGCGACGGCCGTCCCGGCTCGAAGCCGTGTGGGACCATGTCCACAACGGCTATGCCCGCAGTCTGAAGTGGGCGCTGCTGCGTCCGGTGCTCATGCTGATCGTGTTTTTCGCCACCATCGGCCTGAGCGTCTATCTCTACAAGATCGTGCCCAAGGGCTTCTTCCCGACGCAGGACACCGGGCTGATGATCGGCTCGGTGCAGGCCGATCAGTCGGTGTCGTTCCAGGAGATGAGCAAGAAGCTCGAACGCATCGTCGCCATCGTGCGCGCGAACAAGGGCGTGCAGAACGTGGTCGCCTTCACCGGCGGGGGAACGACCAACAGCGCCTTCATGTTCATCCAGCTCAAGCCGCTCGACGAACGCCCTGGCGTGCAGACCCTGATCGTGCAACTGCGCCGCGCACTGGAGCGGGTGCCGGGCACGCAGACCTTCATGTTCCCGGTGCAGGACATCCGCGCCGGCGGGCGGCCGTCGGCGGCGCTGTATGAATACACCCTGCAGGCGTCCGATCTGGGCACGCTGCGCGAATGGGAGCCCAAGGTGCTCGCGGCGTTCAAGCGCATTCCGGGCCTGAACGACGTCAACAGCGATCAGCAGGCCAACGGGCTGCAGCTCTCGCTGGTGATCGACCGCGCGGCCGCAGCGCGTTATGGCATTCCCGTCTCCACCATCGACCAGACCCTCAACGACGCCTTCGGCCAACGGCTCATCTCCACCATCTACGCCCCGCTCAATCAGTACCGGGTGGTGATGCAGGCCGCGCAGCAGTATCAGAACAGCGCCCAGGCGCTGAACGACGTGTTCGTGGTGGGCAGCAACGGGCAGCGGGTTCCGCTGTCGGCGCTGGCGCACTACGAGCTGACGAACACGCCGCTGGCGGTGAATCATCAGGGGCTGTTCGTCTCGTCCACGATTTCGTTCAACCTCGACAAGGGCGTGTCGCTGAGCAGCATCCAGGGCAAGATCAACGAGGCCACCGCCGCCATCGGCCTGCCCTCGACGATTCATGGCGGCTTCCAGGGCACGGCGCAGCTGTTCGCCAGCACGCTGAAAAACCAGCCGCTGTTCATCATGGCGGCCATCTTCGCCATCTACATCGTGCTCGGCATGCTGTACGAAAGCACCCTGCATCCGCTCACCATCCTCTCGACGCTGCCGCCAGCCGGCGTGGGCGCGGTGCTCGCGCTGCAGATCACGCATACCGAGTTTTCCATCATCGCGCTCATCGGCGTGTTCCTGCTCATCGGCATCGTGAAGAAAAACGCCATCCTCATGGTCGATTTCGCCCTCAGCGCCGAACGCGAGCACGGCATGAACCCGCGCGACGCCATCTACCGCGCCGCCACCCTGCGCCTGCGCCCCATCCTCATGACCACCCTGGCCGCGCTGGGCACGGCCCTGCCGCTGGCCTTCATCACCGGCAACGGCGCCGAGCTGCGCCAGCCGCTCGGCATCTCGATCGCCGGGGGGCTGATCGTGAGCCAGGCGCTCACCCTCTACACCACCCCGGTGATCTATCTCGAACTCGACCGCCTGCGCCGCTGGACGCTGCGCAGGTTCGGCCGCGGCGACCGCCCG
>JAJTBQ010000113.1 GCA_021286835.1 Thiomonas sp. | reverse complement strand
GGCCGTTGTTGCGGGCATGGCGTTGTGCCATGTCCCACAGGAGTCTGACATGTCCGTTCGTTTTGCTGCCCCCTTGATGCTGGCCGTTGGTTTGACGTTGGGTGCGCCTGCGGCCTTTGCCGCGCCCCAGCCGGCGATGATGCATGCGCTGCGTGATCTGCAGCAGGCCCGCGCGGAGCTGCTGCGCGCCGCACCGGACAAGGGCGGCTGGCGCATGCATGCGCTGCAGCAGGTCGATCAGGCCATGGCCTCGGTGCGTGCGGGCATGCGTTATGCCAATCAACATTGAGGCCGCCTGGGCGCGCTGCGGCGTCCTGGCGGGCTCAGGTCTGCACGGCCACGGCTTCCAGTGAGCGCGCGGCGCGGCGTTCCCAGTCGGCCTTTTGATCGGGGCCGACGGGGCCGACGTTGAAATACTGGGCTTCGGGGTGAGCGAGGTAAAAGCCGCTCACGCTGGCGGCGGGAAGCATGGCCCAGCTTTCGGTCAGCGACATGCCGATGTCCTGCGCCTGCAACGCTGTGAACATGTCGCCCTTGACCGAGTGTTCCGGGCAGGCGGGATAGCCAGGCGCAGGGCGGATGCCGCGATACTGCTCGGCGATCATCTCGGCCTGGCTCAGCGATTCTTCGGGCGCATAGGCCCAGAACTCGGTGCGCACGCGCTGGTGCATGCGCTCGGCAAGCCCTTCGGCCAGGCGGTCGGCCAGGGCTTTGAGCATGATGGCGGAGTAGTCGTCGAGATCGGCGAGAAAGGCTTTTTCCTTGGCGTCCACGCCGATGCCGGCGGTCACGGCGAACAGGCCGATGTAGTCGGCGCCGGTGCCCTTGGGGGCGATGAAGTCGGCCAGCGCGCGGTTCGGTCTGGGCACGCCATCGATCACCGGGCGTTCGGTCTGCTGGCGCAGGCCATGCCACACCATCAACTCGGTGCTGCGGCTCTCGTCGGTGTAGATCGCGATGTCGTCATCGTTCACGCTGTTGGCGGGCCACAATCCGATGACGGCATGCGCCGTGAGCCAGCGACCTTCGATCAGCCGCTTGAGCATGCGCTGGGCATCGCCGTAGACGCGGCGGGCGGATTCGCCCACGATGTCGTCGGTGAGGATGTCGGGAAACTTGCCCGCCAGATCCCAGGTCTGGAAGAACGGCGCCCAGTCGATGCTGGCGGCGATCTCCGCCAGGTCATAGTTGCGGAACACGCGCCGGCCGATGAACTTCGGCACGGGCGGCTGGTAGGCCGACCAGTCGATGCGGGTCTTGTTCGCCCGCGCCTGCTCCAGCGAGACCAGCGGGGTGACGCGCTTGCTGGCGTGCAGAACACGCACCTTCTCGTAATCGGCTTCGATCTCGGCGATATAGGCCGCCGCCTGTTCGGACAGCAGGTTCTGCGCCACGCCCACGCTGCGCGAGGCGTCGGGCACGTACACCACCGGCCCGTCGTAATGCGGGGCGATCTTCACCGCCGTGTGCACCCGGCTGGTCGTGGCACCGCCGATGAGCAGCGGCATCTTGCGGCTGCGGAAATAGTCGTCGCGCTGCATCTCCGCGGCCACGTGCTGCATCTCCTCGAGGCTGGGGGTGATGAGGCCGGACAGCCCGATGATGTCGGCGCCTTCCTCGCGCGCCTTGGCCAGAATGTCCTTGGCGGGCACCATCACGCCCATGTTCACCACTTCGAAGTTGTTGCACTGGAGCACCACGGTGACGATGTTTTTGCCGATGTCGTGCACGTCACCCTTCACCGTGGCAATCACGATCTTGCCCTTGGCCCGCACATCGCAGCCCGCGGCCTGCATCTCCAGCTTCTCGGCTTCGATATAGGGCAGCAGATGCGCCACGGCCTGCTTCATCACCCGCGCACTTTTCACCACCTGCGGCAGGAACATCTTGCCCGCGCCGAACAGGTCGCCCACCACATTCATGCCGTCCATCAGCGGGCCTTCGATGACGTGCAGCGGCCGCCCGCCTTCGGCACGCAAGGCCTGCCAGACTTCCTCGGTATCGTCGACGATGAAGTCGGTGATGCCATGGACCAGCGCATGGCTCAGGCGCTGGCGCACCGGCAGTTCGCGCCAGGCCAGGCGGGCGGTGTCGTCCTTGGCCGCGCCCCTCACCGCTTCGGCCACTTCGAGCAGGCGCTCGGTGGCATCGGGGCGGCGGTTGAGCACGACGTCTTCCACCCGCTCGCGCAGGGACGGGTCGAGGTCGTCGTACACCCCGACCATGCCGGCGTTGACGATGCCCATGTCCATCCCGGCCTGAATGGCGTGGTACAGGAACACGGTGTGGATGGCCTCGCGCACCGGCTCGTTGCCGCGGAAGCTGAACGAGACGTTGGAGACTCCGCCCGACACCTTGGCGCCGGGCAGGTTCGCCTTGATCCAGCGCGTGGCCTCGATGAAATCGACGGCGTAGTTGTTGTGCTCCTCGATGCCGGTGGCGATGGCGAAAATGTTGGGGTCGAAGATGATGTCTTCCGGCGGAAAGCCGACCTGCTCCACCAGCAGACGGTAAGCCCGTTCGCAGATCTGTGTCTTGCGGGCGAAGGTGTCGGCCTGCCCCTGTTCATCAAAGGCCATGACCACGGTGGCCGCGCCATAGCGGCGCAGCAGGCGGGCCTGGCGCAGAAACTCGGCTTCGCCTTCTTTCATGGAGATGGAATTCACCACCGCCTTGCCCTGCACGCAGCGCAGCCCGGCCTCGATGACCTCCCACTTGGAGCTGTCGATCATCACCGGCACGCGGGCGATGTCGGGTTCGCTCGCCATCAGGTTGAGAAAGCGCACCATCGCGGCCTTGCTGTCGAGCATGGCCTCGTCCATATTGACGTCGATGATCTGCGCGCCGTTCTCCACTTGCTGGCGCGCCACGGCCAGGGCCTTGTCGTATTCACCCGCCAGAATCATGCGGGCAAAGACCTTGGAGCCCGTCACGTTGGTGCGCTCGCCGATGTTGACGAACAGCGAGCCGGGGCCGATGACCAGAGGCTCCAGGCCGGAGAGTTGCAAAGGGGGCAGGGCGGGAGGCGTGGCGTCTTGGTGCATGGGGATCTCGATGGGTGTCGACCTTCGCCACCGCGCGGGTGAACGAAGGGATGAGCGCCGTTGAGACCCCCAAGCCTGACGCCCGTCGCCCATTGGGCAACAGGCGCTGCAACGCTCCTTGGGAGGCTTTATTGTAAAGAGGCGCGCGTGCGCATGGCATCGGCCCTACCATGTGGCGGAGCCTCGTATTTTTTGCCATGCCAGCCCGTTCTCCTTCCCAACAGACCGTCCATGCGACCTGGGCGCCGCGTATCGCGCAGTTGCTGCTGCGCCAGCCCGGCCATCGCCTCACCGCGGAAGACGCCGTGCTCATCGCCGACCAGATGCAGGTGCGCTGGATGCAGGCCGGCACGCGCTTCATCCAGCAGGACGACGACACGCACGATGGCACCATCCTGATGCTGCTTTACGGCGAGGTCAGCGTGGAGAAGGCCCCGCTGCATCAGGGCGACAGCCTGGTGGTTTCCATCGCCAAGGCCGGACAGATGTTTGGCGAAATGGGCGTTTTGCTCGACGCGCCGCGCAGTGCCAGCTGCGTGGCCTATTCCGACGTCGCGTTGGCCGAACTCAGCCGCGAAGCTTTGGAGCGCCTGGTGAACGAGCATCCGGCCGCGGCGGCGCGGCTGGCGCTGGGCATTGCCAGTCGTCTGGCCGAGCATCTGCGCGACACGTCGAACAAGCTCAGTTCGATGTCGCGACTGGTCAGCGCCATGCATCCGGCCATCCGCTCGCAGATGCTGGGGCCCAAATCCGGTTTCTCTCCCAGCCAGCTCGACGACCCTGCTCAGGGCTGAACGGCGTCGTCTAAAGCCGCCCGACGGCTTCGGCGGCCAGCCAGCTCACCACGCTGGCGAGCAGGAACACCAGAAATCCGATGTTGCTTTCCATGCCCAGCCGCTCGGTGAAGAACCGGCGCAGACCATAGACGGCGAAGGGATAGACGACGACGGAGACGAAAAATCCAAACAAGACGCGCTTCCTGAAAAACTCGCCGCTCGTGGTGAACGGCGACCATGGCGCCTATTGTGTCGTGCCGGGCGTGTCCGAGGTGTGTGCGGCTGTAAAAGCGCGCTGATAAACGAAAACCGAGGCCGGAGGCGCGTTGCGCCAGGCCAGGCCGGCGCGGTGCACATGCAGCCCGAGTTCCTCGCGCAAGGCGCGCGAGACGGGGCTGGCGTGCCCGTAGGTGAACTGCACAAAGCAGCCGCCGGGACGCAGCACCGAAAACGCCTCGCTCAGAATCGAGCGCTGCGTGGCGCGCGGCATGGACAGCAGACCCAGCCCGCTGATGACGGCGTCGGCCGGACCGTCCGCCAGGTAGCCCGAGGTCTGGGCCGCGGTGCGCAAGGCGCACGCATCGGCCTGGATGATCTGAAGCTCGGGAAAGCGCTGACGCAGCAGGCCATGCAGCGCGCTATCGCGCTCGACCACCAGCAGATTGGCGCGGTGCACGCCGTGATCGACCAGCGCCCGGGTGAAGGCACCCGTGCCCGCACCGAGCTCGATCACGCGCTGCTGCGCCGGATCGCTGTCGGGCAGCAGGGCCAGCGGCTTGAGCATTTTCTGGCTGAGTTGCCGCCCCGAAGGCAGCACCGCCGCCACGCCCATCGGGTCGCGGGCCCAGGCGCGCAGGAAAGTGCGGATCTGCTGCGCAGCGCGTACGCGGGAAACGGAAGGGGTCGGTGTGGAGCTCATGCGGATGCAGGACAATTCCTCGGTTTGGAATCCATGTCGTCCAAAAGCTGGCCAGCGCGTGCCGAGGCGCCGCAACGGCCAGTCGGATTGAACGAACAGATCGAAGCCGGTTACGACCGGTCTTGGGCTGTCTCCCTGCTGTTTTTGATTGTGGATGCCGCAACTGAGCGCAACCTTAGCATGAACCCCGACCCCTCCGAACGACCCGCACCGCTCGCGCTGACCTGGCATTGGCGCGGTCGGCAGGACTATCTACCCACCTGGGACGCCATGCGTGCGCTGACCGAAACCCGCACCGCGGCGACGCCCGACCAGCTCTGGGGCGTGGAGCACCCGCCCGTCTTCACCCAGGGCCAGGCGGGCCGCCCGGAGCATCTGCTCGCGGCGCACGATGTGCCGGTCGTGCAGACCGACCGGGGCGGGCAGATCACCTATCACGGCCCCGGCCAGGCGGTCATCTACCTGCTGCTCGACATTCGCCGTCGCCACTGGATGGTGCGCGAGACCGTGCAGCGCATCGAGGAGGCGGTGATCCGCACCCTGGCGCGATGGGAGATCGTCGGCCTGCGCCATCCCGGCGCGCCGGGCATCTACCTCGCTTCGGGCGAGAAGATCTCGGCCCTCGGGCTCAAGGTGCGCAATGGCTGCACCTATCACGGCGTCGCCATCAACGTGGCCATGGATCTGCAGCCGTTCGGCTGGATCAACCCCTGCGGCTTTTCCGGACTGCGCACCCTCGACATGGCCAGTCTGGGCGTGCACGCCAGTGTGGAACAGGTGGCGCATGCCTTCGCCGAGGAATTCGGCCTGCTCTGGCAGACGGGGGACGGCGGGCCTACCATGCGCGTCTGAGCTTCATTTTTCGCCTGCCGAGCCTTTTCACATGACCCCGCCCACCCCCCCTCTTGCCGACCCCACGATCAAACAGAAGGGGCAGGCCAAGACCGCTCGCATTCCCATCAAGATCGTGCCCGCGGGCGACGCGCCGCTGCGCAAGCCCGACTGGATTCGCGTCAAGGCGGCGGCGCCATCGTCGCAGTTCTACGCCATCAAAGGGCTGCTGCGCGAGCACAAACTGGTGACCGTGTGCGAAGAGGCCAGTTGCCCCAACATCGGTGAATGTTTCGGCAAGGGCACGGCCACCTTCATGATCATGGGCGACAAGTGCACCCGCCGCTGCCCCTTCTGCGACGTCGGTCACGGCCGGCCCGACCCGCTCGACCCGGAGGAGCCCGGCCAACTGGCCCGGGCCATCGCCGCCATGCGGCTGCGTTATGTGGTCATCACCAGCGTGGACCGTGACGATCTGCGCGACGGTGGCGCCCAGCACTTCGTCGACTGCATCCAGACCACGCGCGCGCTGTCGCCCACCACGCAGATCGAGGTGCTCGTCCCCGATTTCCGGGGTCGGCTCGACAAGGCGCTCGATCTGTTCGCCGCCGGCCTGCCCGACGTGATGAATCACAATCTCGAAACCGTGCCGCGCCTCTACAAACAGGCCCGCCCCGGCGCCGACTACGCCCACTCCCTCAAACTGCTGGCCGATTTCAAGGCGCGCTACCCGGGCAGACCCACCAAGAGCGGGTTGATGGTGGGTCTGGGTGAGACCGATGACGAAATCCTCGACGTCATGCGCGACATGCGCGCGTACGGCATCGACATGCTCACCATCGGCCAGTATCTCGCGCCCACCGGGCACCACCTGCCCGTGGCGCGCTATGTGCACCCCGACACCTTCGCCATGTTCGAGCGCGAGGCGATGGCCATGGGCTTCACCCACGCGGCCGTGGGCGCCCTTGTGCGATC
>JAJTBQ010000112.1 GCA_021286835.1 Thiomonas sp. | reverse complement strand
CAGCAACCTATCCCGGCATCCAGCACGGGCTGATCGGCCGGGCTCTCATCGCGGCTGACGCTGCCGATATCCCCGTCACCCTGGCGCTGAACAAGTGCGATCTGCCGCAAGCCATCTCGGCGCGCGCTGAGATGGCGCTCTACGGCGCGCTGGGTTATGAGGTCGTTGAATTGTCGGTACGCACCGCGCCACAAGCCGCGCTGGAGGCGCTCACCCCCTTGCTCAGCGGCCAGTGCACCTTGCTGCTGGGCGCCTCCGGCGTGGGCAAATCCAGCCTGACGAATCTGCTGGTGCCCCAGGCGCAGGCGCCCACCCGCGAGCTATCGCAAGCCCTGTCTGCGGGCAAACACACCACCACGGCGACGCGGCTCTACGCCCTGCCTGGCCTGCCCGAGGGCAGTACCCTGATGGATTCGCCGGGCTTTCAGACGTTCGGCCTGCACCACCTTTCCGTATCGCAATTGCAGCACGGCTTTCCGGAAATCCGGGCGCGCAACGGCCAGTGCCGATTCCAGAACTGCACCCACCGAGACGAGCCAGGCTGCGTGTTCACCACCGATCCACAGGCCATCTCTGCCGCGCGACTGGCGTTGTATCGCACGCTCTACGCCGAACTCACCTCGGCCGCCTCGCGATGAAGCGGGTGGAGATTGCGCCCAACCTGGTCATCGCCACGCTCTGGGCCGACGCACTCAACGCCGCCGGCATGCGCGCCGAAGTGTTTTCGCGCTACCTCACCAGCATTGCCGGAGAGATCCCGCCGGATCAGTGCGACCCAGCCGTCTGGGTTCTCGACGACGGCGATCTGCCGCGCGCCCGGCAACTGGTGCGCGAGTTGCGCACCCCTGTGCGCGGCGTCGGCTGGACCTGTCACGAATGCGGCGAACGCCACGGCGCACAGTTCGCCCAGTGCTGGAACTGCGGTCACAGCCGCCCGGCGTCGACGCCAGGCTGATCGGCTGCCCGCCGGGTCGGCTGATCGGCGGGCGCCGCGGTGGGCACCTCCTCAAGCCAGTCTTGCGCGCTCAGCAGTAGCGCAAAAAGCACCGCTCCGACCGCCGCGCCGCTGAGCAAGTCAGCGTGCCCCAGCGTCCAGACGCCAAACCCGCCATGCAGGCTCCACGCCAGAAGGCTGAAAACCCACCCGCCCCGAAGCAGCATTCGGCGCGAACCACGCGACAGCCAGGGAACGAGCAGCAATCCCGTGGCGATCAAGGACCCGAACCCGCTGACTAGGACGGCGAGAACCTCCATGCCGAGCGCATGCCCGAGGCCGGTCCAGATCGCGATCCACTCGACCTGCCAGTCCGGCGCGGCCCTCTGAGCCTGCGCCAGCGACTCCGACAGGTGCAGCCCGATCGCCGGTTGCCATGCAGTCCAGGCGGCGGCGGCCCAGAGCAGTCCGGTCAACCAGAAAGCCCAGCGCACCCGCCGGGCCGCGGGCAGCCGCAAGGCCGCCCCGGACCATGCCGAGCCCTGCCAGGCGCGCAGCAGCAACAGCAAGGCGAAACCCAGCGCGTAGACGAGCGCAGCCGCGCTCGCAGCACCGCCGCCGAGCGTGCTCCACAGGAATAGTTCGTAGACCAGCCCCAGCCAACCCAGCGCCGGAAACGCCCAACCCGTCAACAGGCCGACCGTCAGCAACGCCTCGATGCCGAAGAGCAAGGCCAGCGCCTTATTCACCCCGACGGCCGAGAGCACATCCCAGACCGCGCCGCGCCAGGCAGCGCGCCACGGCGGCTGAACCAACGTACCGTTGGCCGGCCGGGCAAAATGAGCGGCAAGATGCGCCGCATAGTGCGGGTGGAAATGCAGCCCGAGATTGATGGCAAAGCACACACCAAACGCGATGCGCGCCCAACGCAGCGCACGCATCACCGTCATGTCGGCCGCCCTGAGCGGTCCGTCATGCTGCGGCCCTGCCTGCGCCAACGGCAGTCTGACCTTGGGAACGTCACTGCCGTGATGCGAGGCTGGAGATATCTGCTGTGTGGACGCCATGCCTGAACTCCCGGACGGTGTATCGCTTCGTGATGCACCGCACCCGGATTCTGCTCAGATAGGCTTAAAGGTGGCTTAGGGCGATGCTGAACAAGCCCCTCGTGCGCTAGTGCAGTGTTTCACGCTATCTGGAACATAAAAACGTGGCTTTGGCGCCATGGCTGCGTTGCAAATCCGCGCGATACCTTCGGGTATCGCTGTGGTTTGCGCGTTGCCCTGACCCCAAATCCATCCCTTTTTATGTGTTCCATCAAACGCGAAACACTGCACTAGGAGAACCCGTCAGTCCAGGCGGCCGAGCAGCAGAAACTCCATCAACGCCTTCTGGCCGTGAAGACGGTTTTCCGCCTCGTCCCACACCACGCTCTGCGGCCCGTCAATGACCTCGGCGGCCACCTCCTCGCCGCGATGGGCCGGCAGGCAGTGCATGAACACCGCATCAGCCTGGGCGCGCGCCATCATGTCGGCATCGACCATGAAGCCGGCAAAGGCTTGTTCACGGGCCACCTTCTCGGCTTCAAAGCCCATGCTCGTCCACACATCGGTGGTGACCAGATGCGCGCCCTCGCAGGCCTGCCGCGGATCTTCGAACTCGCGCAAATGCGCGATCTGCGCGGCGCTCAGTGGATAGCCGGGCCGGTCCTTCTCCACCCCGTAACCCTTGGGCCCGGCGAAGTGCAAGGTGAAATCGAGCACTTCCGCGGCCTGCAGCCAGGTGTAGAACATATTGTTGGCATCGCCGATCCAGGCCACGGTCTTGCCCTGGATCGGGCCGCGATGCTCGATATAGGTCATGACATCGGCGAGGATCTGGCAGGGATGGAATTCATTGGTCAGGCCGTTGATCACCGGCACGCGCGAATGCGCGGCAAAACGCTCGACGATCTCCTGGCCGTAAGTGCGGATCATCACCAGATCGACCATGCGCGAAAACACCTGTGCCGCATCCTCGATGGGCTCGCCGCGACCCAGCTGGCTGTCGCGGGTGTTGATGTAGATGGCCGCACCGCCGAGCTGATGCATGCCGGCCTCGAAACTCAGGCGGGTGCGGGTGGAGTGTTTCTCGAAAATCATCGCCAGCGTGCGATCGACCAAGGGCTGGTGCGGCTCGTAGCGCTTGAATTTCGCCTTGATCAGCGCCGCGCGGGCAAAGACGTAGTCGTACTCCTCGCGACTGAGGTCGGAAAATTGCAGATAGTGCCGCAGCGTCGTTTTCATCAAAACCTCCTTGTTCATCTCACTGCGCCGGCGCGTTTTGCAGAAAGGCGCGCACCGCGGGAACCAGCGCCTGCACCAGCGCGTCGGCCTGCTCTTCCGTGAAGATCAGCGGCGGAAGAAGCCGGATGACGCGATCCTGGGTGACGTTGAGCAACACCCCACGCTCCAGCATGACGCCGACCAGGGCGCCTGCGGGGCGGTCAAGCTCGATGCCGATCATCAGACCCTGGCCGCGCACCTCTACGACCCCCGGCAGGCCCGCAAACGCATGGCGCAGAGCCTTCTGGATCTGCGCGCCTCGCGCCTCGGCGTTAGCCAGAAGACCCTCGTCTTCGATCACCGCGAGAGTTTCCAGAGCCGCGCGGCACGCCAGCGGATTGCCGCCAAAGGTGGTGCCATGCTGGCCGGGGCCAAACGTCGTCGCGGCCGTTCCACGCGCCAGCAAAGCCCCGATGGGCACCCCCGAAGCCAGCCCCTTGGCCATAGCGATCACGTCGGGCTTCACGCCGGCCCATTGGTGGGCGAACCACTTGCCGGTGCGCCCCGTCCCGCACTGCACCTCGTCGATCATCAACAGCCAGCCGTGGCGATCGCAGAGCGCGCGCGCGGCGTGCAAGAAATCGGCCTGCGCAGGCTGGATGCCGCCCTCGCCCTGAATGGCCTCGACGAAGACTGCGACGACATTGGGATGCGTATCGGCCACCGCCTGCAGCGCCGAAACGTCGTTCAGCGCCACGCGCACAAAGCCTTCGACCAGGGGCTCGAAGCCCTTTTGCACCTTGGGATTTCCCGTGGCGGACAGCGTGGCCAGCGAACGACCATGGAATGCGCGCTCGAACACCACGATCTCCGGACGGGCAATGCCGCGGTTGTGGCCATGCAGCCGCGCCAGCTTGATCGCGGCCTCGTTGGCTTCCAGCCCTGAGTTGCAGAAGAACGCCGTGTCCATGTCCCCTAGGGCGCAAAGACGCTCGGCGAGCTGCTCCTGCAGGGGAATCTGATACAGATTGGAGGTGTGGATGAGCTTGCCGACCTGATCGCTCAGTGCCGCCACCAGACGCGCATGCGCATGGCCCAGCGTGTTGACCGCGATGCCGGACAGGGCGTCCAGATAGCGTCGCCCCTCGGTGTCCCAGATCCACGCGCCCTCGCCATGCGAGAAGGCGACGGCTTGGCGCGCATAAGTGTTCATCAGATGCGAGGACATGGACGGTTCTCCGTTGCAAAAAACAAACCCGATGGCACAGGGCTCTGCGCCACCGGGGGCAAAGGCGAATTATAGGGAGCCGCGTATGTCAGCCGAATCGGCACGCGGGCGCGAGGCATTTGTTGCAACTGCAACACAGAATCACCATTCGGGTTAACCCGGTAATACTGCGTTGCAGCATAATTGCGGCACCGCAGCAAAACTGCCTCTTCCAGGATAAAGCCATGAGCGCCCTTCCCCACTCCCTCCAACTGGTCAAACCCAGAGAAATCTTCATTCGCGGCATCACCAAGGATGGCCGCACGTTCCGCCCCAGCGACTGGTCCGAGCGCCTTGCCGGCCTGATGGCGCGCTTTCGCCCCATCGGCCAAGGCACCAAGGAAGCCCATCTCGGCTATTCGCCCTATTGCGTGCCCACGCTGGTGGACGGCGTGCGCTGCCTGGTGGTGAGCGAATCGCTGCGTGACGTCGAGCCGATGGCGTTCGACTTTCTGCTCAACTTCGCCCGCGACAATCACCTTGATGTGGTTGAAGCCTGCCTCACCGACATCGCCGAGGAAGACGCTGCGGTGGGCGACCTGCAAGTGGCGCGCGATGCCTTGCAGCGCGTGTTTCAGACCGCCTGAAGCGAGACCTCATCGCCGTGTTGCCCTGACTTGAAGAGGAAGGTGCAATGAAAAAGCCCGCAGACGCGGGCTTTTTTGTGGCCGATGCAAGGATCGGCCGGAGCAGGCAAGGCAAATCAGGCGGCGAGCGCCTTGATCGCCGCGTTCAGACGGCTCTTGTGACGCGCTGCGGTGTTCTTGTGGAAAATCTTCTTGTCGGCGATCGAATCCAGCACGGGGGCGTTGGCCTTGAACACTTCCATGGCTTTGGCATGGTCGCCTGCGGCGATGGCCTTGCGCACCGACTTCACAGCCGTACGAAAGCGCGAACGCAGTGCGGTGTTGGCGGCGTTGGCCTTGATGGATTGACGCGCGCGCTTGCGGCCCGACGGGGTGCGAACGCTCTTCTTTTTGGCTGCGGCTTTGGTTGCCATGGTGATAGTCCTCTGAAATCCTACTTGAGTTGCCTGCTCGGAAAACCGTCCATTATAGACCAAAAGCCGTGTCGTACCAGTGCACTTTCCCGAGTCGGCCCCAGGGCGTTTCTATAATGCCGCCCGGTGAATCTTCTCAAGGCCGCCTCCACCATCTCCCTGCTCACACTGACCTCGCGCATCACGGGTCTGGTGCGGGAAATCATGGTGGCCACTTACTTCGGCGCCAGCGCCTGGACCGACGCGTTCAACGTGGCGTTCCGCCTGCCCAATCTGCTGCGGCGCATGTTTGCCGAAGGCGCGTTTTCTCAGGCCTTCGTGCCCTTGTTGTCGCAGACGCGGCAGACCCAGTCGGCGGCGCAGACCCAGGAACTGATCGATCAGGTCTCGACCGCCTTGCTCTGGATTCTCGCGGGCATCAGTCTGGCCGGGGTGCTGCTTTCGCCGGTGCTGGTCTGGCTCACGGCCTCGGGGTTGCACCCCCAGGCCTTCGACGCGGCGGTGTGGATGACGCGGCTGATGTTTCCCTATGCCGGGCTGATTTCACTGGTTGCGCTCAGCGCCGGCATTCTCAATACCTGGAAGCATTTCGCGATTCCCGCGGTGACGCCAGCGCTGCTCAATCTGGCCATCATCGGCGCGGCATGGGCTTTTCACAATCTCGTGCATCCACCCATCTTTGCCCTGGCGATTGGCGTGATGATCGGCGGCGTAGTGCAACTCGCGGTGCAATGGCCGGCGCTGCGCAGATACGCCGTGGTGCCGCACTTTCGCCTGAGCTTCCTCAAGGCATGGCGTTCGGAGGGCGTACACCGGGTGGTCAAGCAGATGCTCCCCGCGAGTCTTTCAGTTTCGGTGGCGCAGGTCTCGATCGTGATCAACACGCAGATCGCCTCGCACCTGCACGCGGGCAGCGTGTCCTGGTTGGCCTATGCCGACCGGCTGATGGAGTTTCCGACCGCCATTCTGGGCGTCGCACTGGGTTCCGTGCTGCTGCCCAGCCTGTCGCGCGCCAGCGCGGCGCAAGACAGCGCCCAGTACAGCAAACTGCTGGACTGGGGCCTGCGTCTCACCCTGGTGCTGGCCTTG
>JAJTBQ010000002.1 GCA_021286835.1 Thiomonas sp. | reverse complement strand
GGCTATCCGCTGCGTCTGGTGGTGCCGGGAGTCGAGGGGGTTTCCAACATCAAGTACCTGCGTCGCATCAAGCTCGGCACCCAGCCTTTCGCCACCAAGGACGAAACCGTGGGCTACGTCGATCTGATGCCGGACGGCCGTCTGCGCCAGTACACCTCGGTGATGGAGGTCAAGTCCGTCATCACCTCGCCGTCGGGCGGCCAGGTGCTGCTCGACAAGGGTCTCTACAACGTATCGGGCCTGGCATGGTCTGGCCGCGGCAAGATCAAGCGTGTCGACGTCTCCTTCGATGGCGGCGTGAACTGGCAGCCGGCGCGCCTCGAAGGGCCGATCCAGAGCAAGGCTTTCACCCGTTTCAATGTGCCCTGGGTTTGGAAGGGGCAGGCCGCCTTCATGCAGAGCCGTGCGATCGACGAAACCGGCATGGTGCAACCCACCTACGAAGAACTGCGCAAGGTGCGCGGTACCCGGTCCGTCTATCACAACAACGCAATCCAAACCTGGCAAGTTGAAGAAAATGGAGATGTTCGCAATGTCCAACTCGCGAATTCGTAAAGCCGCGCTGGCGGTCATTCTGGGTGGAGTGTTTGCCGGAGGCGCCACGCTGGCGCAGGCCGCAGGCGCGCCTGTCCATCCCCAAGTACCTGCAAAGGATGTGAAACTCGACGGCTCTTTGGGTCGTGCTGCCACGCCGGATGAGATCAAGGCCTGGAACATCGATGTGCGCCCCGACTTCCAAGGCCTGCCCACAGGCTCAGGCAGCGTGGCGACGGGCACCAAGCTGTGGGAAGCCAAGTGCGCGTCCTGCCATGGCGACTTCGCGGATTCCAATGCGGTGTTCCCGCCGCTGGTGGGGGCCTATCAGGCCACGAAGCAGGACATCAAGACGGGCCGGGTCGCCAAATTGGCTGACACCAATGATGGTGCAACCACCATCGAGAAGCTGTCCACGGTGTCCACGCTGTTCGACTACATCCATCGCGCCATGCCCTGGAACGAGCCTGGCTCGCTGTCTTGGGATGACACCTATGCGCTGGTGGCCTACCTGCTGAATCTGGCCAATGTGGTGCCCAGCAATTTCGTGCTCACCCGTGACAACGTGCAGCAGGTCCAGGACATGCTGCCCAACCGCAATGGCATGATCTGGAACCACGGTATGTGGCCCGGCAAGGAGATCGGGAATGGGGGTATCCCGGATACCCACAACAAGGATTGCATGAAAAACTGCGCTCCAGCTCCCAAAATCACCAGCTTCATTCCTGACTTTGCGCTGAACAACAACGGCAACCTCGCAGATCAGTACCGCACCTGGGGTCCGATCCGCGGCTTGCAGACCGAATCTGCAGCCGAACAGGAAAAGAAAGCAAAAGAAAAAGCTGCGGCTGCCGACAATCCCGGCGCCAAGGTGGTCGCTCTTTTGAAAGACAAGTCCTGCTTGGCTTGCCACAGCCTGGGTGATACCAAGCTCGTCGGGCCGGGTTACAAGGAAGTCGCTGCCAAATATGGTGGCAAGAAGGACATGGTCGCCGAATTGACCACTCGCATCATCAAGGGCGGTTCAGGTGTTTGGGGTTCCATACCCATGCCGCCGCAAACCATCAGCGAAGCCGATGCCAAGATGATTGCGCAGTGGATTGTCGACGGCGCGAAGCAGTAACACGTTATCAAGATGCAGGATCCGTCCTGTTCACTTTAAGGAGAAGACTGATGAATCAAACTCGTCGCCAGGTCATGCAGATCGGTGCAGGCGCAGCCGCTCTGGGCGTTGCTGCAACGGCTGGTCTCATGCCCCAAGTCGCCCTGGCTGCTGATGCCCCGGGCTGGAATGCTCCCCTGTTCGAAGCCAAGTCGCTCGCCGACGTGGCCAAGATCTGGGGCGGCACGATGACCGAGAGCGCCGATGTGTCCATCATCGGCCCGGATATCGCTGAAAACGGCGCCGTCGTGCCCGTGGGTGTCAAGAGCAACGCGGCTGGCACGACCCAGCTCGGCATCGTGGTCGAGAAAAACCCCACCTCGCTGGTGGCCACGTTCAACATGACCGATGCGTCCGTGCCCAACGTGGCGACCCGTATCAAGATGGCGCAAACCTCGAATGTCTACGCCGTCGCGAAAGTTGGTGACAAGCTGCTGTTCAGCAAAAAAGAAATCAAGGTCACGCTCGGCGGTTGCGGCGGTTGATCGCCCTCACAGCGTTTGCATTGAAATCTTCCGATGCTGACCAAACGGCATCCACTCAAATAAAGGAGTAACACTATGGCTTTCCCGATGCGTATGCGGGCGAACGTCGAAGGCGACGCAGTGGTCGTTCGCGTTCTGATGACCCACCCCGAAGAGACCGGTCTGCTGAAAGACAAAGCTGGCCAGATCATTCCCGCCCACTTCATTCAGTCTGTGACCTGCAAGAGCGGTGACAAGACCGTTTTGACCTGCGACTGGGGCACGGCCATCTCCAAGAACCCGTTCCTGGAGTTCCGCTTCAAGGGTGGCAAATCCGGCGACAAGGTGACTGTGTCCTGGGTCGATAACAAGGGCGATACGTCCACTGCAGACACCACGGTGTCCTGATGCATCCCGTGCGCGAGGCCTCTCGGCCTCGCGCATTCTGGTTTATTCACCGCTGCGAGGAGACTATGAGAAACCGTACAAAAAAAGCCGCTATGCTGGCCGGTGTTGCTCTGCCTGCCATGTTGTGGGCTGGCGCACTGACACACCAAGCTCAGGCTGCCGAATCCCTCACCCAGGAAGGGAATGGCTATCTGGCCCTGATGAACGAGATGGGCGGTAACCCCGCCGATTTCAATATCGATGATGGCAAGAAGCTTTGGGCCGAGAAACGCGGACCCAAGAAGGCTTCGATGGAACAGTGCAATCTGGGTCTTGGCCCGGGCGTGCTCAAGGGCGCCTATGCACAGCTCCCCCGCTATTTTGCCGACACGGGCAAGGTGCAGGATCTGGAATCACGCCTGATCACCTGCATGGAAACCCTTCAAGGTTTCACCGAACAACAGGCTGAGCACGATGCGTTTGCCAAGGAAAGTGGCAATGCGACGCCCTTGGTCAATATGGCGATGTACGTTGCCCACGAATCGGACAACATGAAGATCGCCATTCCGCAGAACACGCCGGAAGAAAAGCTGGCCTACGAAAACGGCAAGAAGCTGTTCTTCTACCGCGGTGGCCCTTTCAGCTTCTCCTGTGCGACCTGCCACTCCGAGAAAGACAAGCGGATCAAGATTTCCGCGCTGCCTGATCTCGTCGATACCGGGCCGAAGGGCGCCGCTGTGTCTTACGCGACCTGGCCGGCCTATCCGAACTCGCAAGGTGTTGCCCGTACGCTTGAGTGGCGCATGTTGGCCTGCTTCCGTCAGCAACGCTTCCCCATGCCCAAGATGACCTCCAATGCGGTTATCGACCTGATCACCTACATGGGTGTGAATTCGAACGGCGCGACTCTGCACACGCCGTCGTTCAAGCGCTGAGACCTGAGGAGACAACATGAAAAGAACCACTTTGTTCGTACTCATGACGGCAGCGGCCGGCGTTCTTGGCGGCTGTGCGGGCATGAATCAATCCGCGTCTACGAGCGGCAATCCTTTCGAAAGCGCATCGTTTCAAACCGTGCTGAAAAACGATTTTGCGCCCAAAGGCCAAGCCAAGCTTGATCGCCTGGTGCAGACCAAGCAGCAATACGAGTGCTCCAAGTACGAGTATCTGGGCAAGCCGGTGCCAGCAGATGTCAGCAAGAAGCTGGAATCCGAAGCGATGGCGGGCATTGTCTATCCGCAGGATGGGAAATTTCTGGGTGACTGGAAGGCTGGCCTGAAGATTGCTCAGGACGGCAAGGGCATGCAGTGGAGCGACGATCCCTCCAAGCCGAGCGGTGGCAACTGTCTGGCCTGCCATGAGATGGTCAAGAACGATCCATCCCAGGGCAATATCGGCCCCTCGTTGGTGGATTACGGCAAGCTGCGCGGCAACAGTGAAGCCATCCTGAAGTACACCTGGGGCCGGATTTATGATTCTGCTGCTTTCAACGCCTGCAGCTGGATGCCGTCCTTTGGCGCGCACAAGATCCTGACCGAGCAGCAGATGAAGGATGTCATGGCGCTTCTGATGGATCCGAAGTCTCCTGTCAACGCAAACTAATAATAAAAAGCTTCAATTTGAGTGGCGCCCGCCTGATCGCTATGGATTTGGCGGGCTTTTTATTTTTTTGAAGAGGATATTTGAATGAGCCTGACCCGTCGTGAATTTATGGGCGTATTGGCGGCTGCTGCGGCCACTGGTTTTCCCATGACCCGCGAGGCAACCGCCGCGGAAGTCAAAAGCCTGTACAACCCGCCCAAGAGCGGCAATGTGCACTTCCTGCACATGACGGATAGTCACGCGCATTTGCGTCCGGTTTTTTTCCGCGAGCCGAATGTGAATATCGGCATCGCCGGTATGGATGGACACCTGCCTCACCTGGTCGGTACGAACTACCTCAAGCGCGTCGGTTTCAAGCCCAATACCCGCGAGTCGTATGGCTTTACCTATCTGGATTTCGAGCGCGCTGCCAAGCAGTACGGCAAGATGGGCGGATATGCCCATATCGCGACCTTGGTCAAGCAACTGAAGGCTTCGCGCCCCGGCGCCTTGCTTCTCGACGGTGGCGATACCTGGCAAGGCACGGCGCTGTCGCTGTGGACCAAGGGCCAGGACATGGTCGACGCGCAGTTGAAGCTCGGTGTGGACGTGATGACGGCCCACTGGGAATTCACCTACGGCCAGGATCGCGTGAAAGAGATTGTCGAAAAGGATTTCAAGGGCAAGATCGATTTTGTCGCTCAGAACGTCAAGACCAATGACTTCGGCGACCCGGTGTTCCCGAACTATGTGATGAAGCAGATGAATGGCGTGCAGGTCGCCATCATCGGTCAGGCTTTCCCCTACACCCCGATCGCCAACCCGGGCTATCTGATCCCCGACTGGACCTTCGGCATCGATACCGATCACATGCAGAAGGTGGTCAAGGAAGTCAAGCAGAAGGGAGCTCAGCTGGTCGTGGTCATCTCGCACAACGGGATGGATGTGGACCGCAAGATGGCCAGTCTGGTCGAAGGCATCGACTGCATCTTCGGTGGCCATACGCACGACGGCGAAGCGGTCGCCGTGGAGATTCGCCGCCCTTCTGGCGGCATGACCCTGGTCACCAATGCAGGCTCTCACGGCAAGTTCATGGGTGTGATGGACTTCGATGTCCGCGGCGGCAAGATGGTGGGTTACAAGTACAAGCTGCTGCCGGTGTTCTCCGAGCTGCTGCCGGCCGATCCTGAAATGGAGGCCTTGATCACCAAGCTGCGCGCACCTTACGAAAGCAAGCTCACCGAAGTGCTGGCGCACACCGAAGGCGTGCTGTATCGCCGTGGCAACTTCAACGGCACCTGGGATCAGCTGGTCGTCGATGCCATGTTGGCCGTTCGCGGTGGCGATCTGGCGTTCTCCCCTGGCTTCCGCTGGGGCGGAAGTCTGTTGCCCGGTGCGCCGATCACCCGCGAGGACATGATGACGCAGCTGGCGATCACGTATCCGTACTGCACACTCACCGACATGACGGGTGAGACGGTCAAGAACGTGATGGAAGACGTGTGCGACAACCTGTTCAATCCCGATCCCTATTACCAGCAGGGCGGCGACATGGTGCGTCTTGGCGCGCTTGAGTACAGCTGCGCGCCCAAGGAGAAGATCGGTAACCGTATTCAGGACATGCGCCTGGGCGGCAAGCCGATCGATCCGAAGAAGACCTACAAGGTTGCCGGCTGGGCGCCGGTCCAGCAGGCCAGCGCCACACCGGAAAACCCCCCGATCTGGGACATCGTCGAGGAGTACCTGAAGCACCAGAAGGTGATCAAGCCCCTCAAGGTGAACGAGCCCAAGCTCATTGGCGTCAAGGGCAATCCGGGCCTGGCGAATTACAGCAAGCAGGCCTGATCGCGGCAGGTGTCACCCAATCGGCCCGCCTCAAATGCGGGCCGATTGCATTGGTGGTCAGTTCTTGTTTGCAACACAATTCTTCACTTGAAAAACAAAAGCCAAGTTTTTGATCTTGCTAGTTATTAGGGCCTTTGTTAGGCTAGTCACATTCTTTTCATCTTGTCTTGCTGGTGCCATGCAGTTGCCCCATTCTCGCGTTGTGTTGTCCTGGTCGGGTCTCCTGCTCGCTGTACTCTTTGCGTTCTCGATGACATCCCTGCCCGCGATTGCGGCTACGAGCACCGAATCCGCGCATTCGGTGGATCAGACCCGATTGCAGAGAAAACCTGGACAGTCGGTGCGCCAGGTCAAAGGGAATAAGTCCAAGGTCCAAGCAAGCAAGGGGCGGAAAGTGGTCGCAAAGCAGGTCCGCCCAGCACGCAAGGTTACGCGGCAGACCGAGCGTCGCGGAGTCGTGAAAAGAGCAGCGGTTGCGAAACGCGTCGTTGCTGTTGAGCGCGGCAGGGTTCCCCGTGTGGTGAGAAGCGTGGAAACGTCTCGTACTGCGGCGGCAAAGCGTCTGGATCCGCAAATTCTGAAGACTGCGCTCGTCTCCGGCGCTGCGTCTTCTGTGGTGCGGGCGACCGACAAGTTGCAGGTTTCCGCCACCTCGACGGCAACAAACGACGATCCACTGGCGCTGCGTTCGGGCTCGGCCCTGGTCGTCGACGAAGGAACGGGTCGCGTGCTCCTCAGCAAAAATGCCGACACTGCGCGTCCGATCGCCTCGCTGACCAAATTGATGACGGCTGCCGTCATTCTCGACGCGCATCAGCCCATGGACCAGGTGATCGAGATTACGGATGCCGATATCGATACCTTGAAGTGGAGTTCGTCCCGTTTGCGCCCGGGCACAAAACTCACGCGCGAAGAACTGCTCAAGCTGGCGCTCATGTCCTCTGAGAATCGCGCCGCCCATGCGCTGGCCCGCAATTATCCGGGTGGCCTGGCGGCCTTCATTCCTGCGATGAATGCCAAGGCGCGCTCTTTGGGAATGAGCGCAACGCGCTATGTGGAGCCAACGGGCCTATCGCCGCAGAATGAATCGACCGCGCATGACCTCGCCTTGCTGGTGAAAGCTGCTTATCACTACCCGCTGATCCGCGATTTTTCGACCCATCCCGAGAGCGAGGTGGATGTGGGGCAGCGGACCTTGCAGTTCCGCAATACCGATCATCTGGTCTTCAATCGGGGCTGGGACATCCTGCTGCAAAAGACCGGCTACATCAACGAGGCTGGACACTGCCTGGTGTTGCAGACGAAGTTCGAAGGGCGCCGTGTGATCGTGGTGCTGCTGGACGCCTGGGGCAAGTACTCGCATTTCGGCGATGCCCAGCGCATCCGCAACTGGCTGGAAGCCAAGGGATTCGACGCCTTGCACGATCCTGCGGTTCGCACCGGTGCCGTGGCTGACCGCGGCGAGGACCAACCGAATCTGGTGCGTACCGCCTTCGTGGAGAAGGCTGCGCCTGCCGGTTTGGGCGAATGATTTTGCTGCGGCCTTCCGGGCCACTTCGCGAGTGGGGCCAACGGGTCTCGCTGTAAGCCACGCGCTGACCGGCACGCCGGAACAACCTCCGAACGCGAGACGCCTTTCCTAGGAGCCTGTCGGACTTGAGCATCGCGGGCTGCAAAAAGGCTGTGCGGCGTCCTGCGGCAGCGGCTTTTTGCCCCATAGCTTGGGCTATGGGGCGGCAAATCCGCAGCCACAGGCCACTCTCACACCCTTTTTTCGCTTCACGCGACTCAAGCCCGACAGGCTCCTAGCGGCGCAGCCCCTTGTAGCCCAGCGAGGCGGAAATGCGTTGAGCGGTCTGCTGCACCTTCTCCAGCCAGTCTTCCATCAGCCGGTCTGCAGGGGCCGAGAGCGAAAGGCCGGCCACCAGATCGCCGGTGTCGTCGTAGATGCCGGCTGCCATGCAGCGTACGCCCAGTTCGAGTTCCTCGTTGTCGCGTGCAAACCCATCGTGACGGACTTTTCCCAGCTCGCGCTCCAATTGCTGCGGCTGGGTGATGCTGTTGCGCGTCTGACCGGCTAGGCCGGTGCGCAGGATGTAGGCTTTGACGCGGGTCATGTCGTCAGCCGCCAGGAAGAGTTTGCCCACGGAGGTCAGGTGCAAGGGCGCGCGTCCGCCGACTGAGCGGATCACCTGCATGCCCGATTGTTCGCTGAAGGTCCGCTCGATGTAGACAATCTCGTCGCCTTGCCGCACACTTAAATTGACTGGTTGATGCGTCAAGCGGTGAAGTTCGCGCATGGGCCCGAGCGCGGCGTCCCGCACGCTCAGGCGGGCTTTGACCAGATTGCCATATTCGAGCAGGCGCATGCCCAGGCGGTAAGTTCCCGCATCGACCCGCTCGACCATGCGGCCCACGACCAGATCGTTGAGGATACGATGAGCCGTCGAGGGATGCAGGCCGGTCGCGGCGCCGATGTCCTTGAGTTGCATCGGATCGGGGTTCTGCGCCAGCACATCCAGCAGCGCAAAGGCGCGCCCCAGCACTTGAATAGCGGGCACCGCAGGCGCGGTGAGCGGCTCGGACTTTCGGGAGACAGAAGAATGCTGCATCGCAGAAATTTTATATGTTGGAATCGACTTCTGTATATCGGAAAAACGAGTGGCACGACCGCTCCGTCCAGACCGAGCGTCAGCCAGCAACAAGGCAGCCCGTTGATAATGTGCCCATGAAAAAGCGTGTTGGACTCTTCATGACCTGCCTTGCCGATGTCATGCGGCCCAGTATTCCGATGGCAGCGGTGGATCTGCTGGAGGCTGCGCACTTCGAGGTGCATGTGCCCATGGCGCAAACCTGCTGTGGCCAGCCGGCTTACAACTCGGGAGATCGCCGAACGATCCTGGCGCTCGCAGAGAAGTTTCTCGATGAGTTCGAGGCGTTCGACTATGTGGTTGCTCCTTCGGGGTCTTGCATGGGCACCATCAAGACTCACTATCCCGATGTGCTCAAAGACCAGCCGGATCTGCTGCGACGTTTCGCCGCTCTTCAGCCTCGGCTGTTCGAGCTGACCGATTTTCTGGTGCGTATTGCCAAGTTGGCCGAGGTGCCGGGCCGGTTCGAGGGCGACGTGACCTATCACGACTCGTGCTCGGGTCTGCGCGAATTGGGCATCAAGCAACAGCCGCGGCAATTGTTGGCACTCGTGCCCGGGCTCAGTCTGAGCGAGATGGCGCAGTGCGAACAATGCTGCGGTTTCGGCGGCACCTTCGCCGTCAAGTACGGCAATATCTCGGCCGCCATTGCCGATGACAAGTGTGCCAACATCAAGGCCACCCAGGCGCGCGCCGTGGTCCTGGGCGATCTGGGCTGCATGATGCAGATCGAAGGACGGTTGCGGCGGCAGGGCGACCACACAACGCAGGTCCTTCACATCGCTGAAGTGCTGACCGGGAAGCGCTGATCATGGAATCACAGACTCTGCATTTCAAGGCGCGGGCCGGCCAGAAGCTGGCCGATCAGCGTCTGCAGCAAAACCTCAAGAAACTTTCGACCAAGTTCGTAACGGGACGGGCGGCAGCGATCGCCGCTCTGGACGGCTTCGAGCAGATCCGTGACGCCGCGGTCAATCGTCGCAACGTCGCCTTGAAGACGCTCGATGTCTGGCTGGAGCGTTTCGAAGCCGAAGCGCAGCGCCGGGGCACCACGGTGCTCTGGGCGCAAACCCCGCAGGACGCTGCCGATCTCGTGGTGCAGATTGCCCGACACCACGGTTGCAAGCAGGCCATCAAATCCAAGTCCATGGTGTCGGAAGAAATGGGGCTGAATGCGGCACTCGAGGCGGCCGCGATTCAGGTGACGGAGACGGATCTGGGCGAGTACATCCTGCAGATCAACGGCAACGAACCTCCCTCGCACATCATCGCGCCCGTGGTGCACAAGGACAAAGAGGAGATCGCCGATCTGTTCGCGCGCACCCATCAAACGGACCGCAAGACCGATATTCCCGAGATGACCCGTGAGGCCCGCGAGGTGCTGAGGGCGAAGTTCTTGTCGGCCGACATGGGGATCACCGGCAGCAATTTCGTGGTGGCCGAAACCGGCTCCGTCGCCCTCGTCACCAATGAGGGCAATGAGGGCATGTGCACCATCCTGCCTCGGGTGCATGTGGCGGTGACCGGTGTCGAAAAGGTTTTGCCGACCCTGGAGGATCTGGCCGCGGTGATGCGTCTGTTGCCTCGCTCGGCCACGGGACAGACCATCAGCAACTACTTCTCCGTACTGACCGGACCGCGACGCGCCGGCGACCGCGACGGCCCGGAGCATATGTATGTGGTGCTGCTCGATGGCGGGCGCACGAGCCTGGTGGGTGGCGCATTTGCCGAGATGTTGCGTTGCATTCGCTGCGGGGCTTGCATGAACCATTGTCCCGTCTACCAGAAGATCGGCGGTCATACTTACGGCTGGGTGTACCCGGGCCCGATGGGTTCGGTGCTGACGCCCAGTTACCAGGGGCTGGAGAGCACGCAGGACCTGCCTCAGGCGGCCACTCTGTGTGGGCAATGTGAAGTGGTGTGCCCGATGAAAATTCCGCTGCCCGACCTACTGCGCAAAATGCGCGAGCAGCAGTTCGAGCGCGGCATGCGTCCGGGCCTGGAACGCTGGGCCTTGCGCATCTGGAGTTATGCCGCGCGCCATCCTTGGCTGTACCGCCCCGGTGCCCGGCTGGCCTCACGGTTTCTGCGCTTGCTGGGAGGCGAGCGAGGGCGTGTGCATCATCTCGCGGGCGCCTCGGGGTGGACGTCGTATCGCGATCTGTCCACGCCGTCACAGGCAACATTCAAACAGCAGTTCGCGCAACGCGCCAAGGATAGAAATCCGGCGTGAACGCCGGGTGCATCAGGTGCTGGTTTCGAGCGGATTGAACCAGCGACCTTCCTTGTGAATTTCAAACGGCGTGAAATTGGATTTGTAAGCCATCTTGCGGCTGTGGGCGATCCAGTAGCCGAGGTAGACATGGGGCAACTGCATGGCGCGCGCCTGCTCGATCTGCCAGAGAACGTTGTAGGTGCCGTAGCTGCTTGCGGCATCTGCCGTTTCGAAAAAAGTGTAGACCGCGGAAAGCCCGTCCGAGAGCACATCGACCACGGAGACCATCTTGAGCGCGCCGAGTTCTTCATTGGCCTGAGCAGGGGCTCGGAACTCCACGAGTCGTGTGTTCACCCGGCTTTGCAGCAGGAACTGGGCGTATTGATCGATGCTGTCATGATCCATGCCGCCGCCGGTGTGGCGGGCGGCCTGATAGCGCAGATAGAGCTGATAGTGCTCGGGGATGAAGCCGAGCTTGAGCACGCGTACCGTCAGATCACCATGCCGCCTCCACACTCTTTGCTGCGTGCGATTGGCCGAGAACTGTGAAGCGAGGATGCGGATGGGCAGGCAAGCCTGGCAATCCTCGCACTGCGGGCGATAGGTGAACAGGCCGCTGCGGCGAAACCCGGCACGCACCAGATCGGAGTAGACATCGGCGTTGATCAGATGGCTTGGCGTGGCGACCTGCGAACGCGCCATCCGTCCCGGCAGGTAGCTGCACGGATAGCTTGCCGTGGCGTAGAACTGCAGGGTCGTGAGCGGGAGCTCTTTGGGGTGGGTCACAGCCAGCGCGCGCAGTCGGTGAGAAAGGTTGACTCATCATACTGCCAGCTCGGTACCGGCGGTTGGCGGGTGGCCTCGGCGACGTGGTGCAAAAAGCCATCGCGCGGGATGGGTGTTGCGCCCATCTGCGCCAAATACTCGGTCTGCTGCTGGCAATCGATCAGGCCGATGCCCTGGCGCAGGCAAAACCCGCAAAGCGCCATCAGCAGCGTTTTAGAGCCATCGGAGACCTGGGTGAACATCGACTCACCATAAAACATGCGGCCGATGCTCACGCCATACAGACCCGCGCGCAGAACGCCGTTTTCCCATAGCTCGAAGCTGTGGGCCAGGCCGCGAGCGTGCAGCGCAACGTAGGCCTGCAGCATCTCGGGAGTGATCCAGGTGCCCTCGGCTGCACGCAGGGCACCGCACTGCCGCATGACCTGCGAGAACGCCGAGTCGATCCGAAAATGCCACCTTTGCTCGCGGGCGAATCGCCGTGCCGATTGCTTCAGGGACCGCGTGACGTGCAATTGTTCGGGCCGCAGCACCATGCGCGGATCGGTGCTCCACCACAGCAGCGGTTCACCCGGGCTGAACCAGGGGAAGATACCCTGACGGTAGGCGCGCTCCAGCGTGTCGGCATCGAGCCGGCCCCCGGCGGCAAGCAGGCCTGGGAACGGCGACAATGACGGCAGGGCCTGCGATGCAGGCGGAAAATCTTCACCCGGTGCCAGCCGGGCAATTTGCCAGTTCATGACCCATGTCTGGAGCTTTTCATCATGTCAATTTACCAATACGGTGCCTGGCGGCCCGAAATCGCGGCCGATGCCTATGTGGCGCCGGGGGCGCATGTCATGGGCAAGGTGCGATTGCTGTCCCGAGCAAGTGTCTGGTTTTCGGCGGTGCTGCGTGGTGACAACGAGCTCATCGAGATCGGCGAGGAGGCCAATGTGCAGGACGGCGCAGTACTCCATACCGATCCGGGTTATCCGCTCACCGTGGGCGCGCGCGTGACCATCGGGCACCAGGCCATGCTGCATGGGTGCACCCTAGGCGAAGGCAGCCTCATCGGGATTGGCGCGGTGGTCTTGAATGGCGCGGAGATCGGCCGCAACTGTTTGGTCGGCGCGGGTGCGCTGGTGACCGAAGGGAAGGTGTTCCCGGACGGCGTGCTGATTCTGGGCACGCCCGCGCGCGTGGCGCGCGAATTGACGCCGCAAGCCATCGCCGCCCTGCAAGTCAACGCCCAACACTATGTCGAGCGCGCCCAGCGCTTTGCCCAAGACCTTCAACTCATCCATCCATGAGCGATCAACTCGTCAAATTCATGCTGGGCACAGGCCATGTGCGCGGTGTTCTCGTCCGTCTGGAGGCCACCTGGGCCGAACTTCAGAAGCGTCGCACCTACCCCGGAGAGATCGCCGCGCTGGTCGGACAGATGGCGGCGGCCAGCACCTTGCTGGCAGGCAGTCTGAAGTTCGACGGCGCGCTGATTCTGCAGATCCAGGGCGACGGCCCCTTGAAACTCGCTGTCGCCGAGTGTCAGCCCGATTTCGGCCTTCGGGCCACCGCCAAGATGGCGGACGACGTGCAGGGCGATGCGCCGCTGCCGAAGGAACTGGCCGCGCTGGTCAATAGGCACGGGAAGGGACGCTGCGCCATCACCCTCGATCCGCGCAACCCCGAGTCGGGTTTGCAGCCCTATCAAGGCATCGTGGCCCTGACCGATGCCCAAGGGCAGACCTTGCCCACGCTGGCCGCCATGCTCGAGCAATACCTTGCGCAATCGGAACAGATCGACTCACTGCTTCTGCTGGCCAGCAACGATCAGGCCGTGTGCGGCCTGTTGCTGCAGCGCATGCCCGGGACGTCGCAAAGTCCTGAGAACGTCGAGCAAGCCGACGAGGACTTTCAACGCGCCCGTCATCTGGCCGCGACCCTGTCGTCCGATGAGTTGTTGCAGCTCGCGCCCGAGGAGATTCTCAGGCGTCTGTTCTGGGAAGAGGACGCGAGAGTCTTCGAACCGCAGACTCCGCGTTTTCACTGCACCTGCTCGCGCGAACGGGTTGCGGGCATGTTGCGGATGTTGGGGCGCGACGAGGTCGAGTCGATCCTCGCGGAGCAGGGCGAGGTGGATGTGCGCTGCGAATTCTGCGGTCAGGGCTATGCCTTCGACGCCATCGATGCGGCGCAGGTGTTTGTCAACACCCTGGTCCAGCCGCCGGTGACATCAAACCGTCATTGATGGGCCGAAGCGCCGGATGAGGCTGGCGACGAGCCTGCTGGCGCCGACGCCGCCTGGTGGGGGGCTGCGTTCGCTGTCCCCGCGGGCGACACGATCTGAACGAAGATTTCATCGGGCTTGACCATGCCCATCTCCCGCCGGGCCTGGTCTTGTACCCCGCCGAGTCCGGCCTTCAGATCCTGCACCTCGCCGGCCAGGCGATCATTGTCCTGCTGAGCCAGCGCATTGGCCTGATCCTGCTGGCTCAGTTGATTTTCCAGCCGCTGCACGGCAAACCACCCCCGCTCGCCGAACCACAGTGGCCACTGCAGCAGCAACAGCAGACTCACGAGCAGGACGGTGACCCAGCGCATGGTGATTGGCCGCGCGTCAAGCGATCAGCGCAGGTTGTAGAACACGTCGCGGCCGAGGAAGCGGGCGGTCTCGCCCAGGTTTTCCTCGATGCGCAGCAACTGGTTGTACTTGGCGATGCGATCGCTGCGCGAGAGCGAGCCGGTCTTGATCTGTCCCGCGTTGGTGGCCACGGCAATGTCGGCGATGATGTTGTCTTCGGTTTCGCCGGAGCGATGGGACACCACGGCGGTCCAGCCCGCACGCTTGGCCATCTCGATGGCGGCGAAAGTCTCGGTCAGGGTGCCGATCTGGTTCACCTTGATCAGGATGGAATTGGCCAGTTTGTCGGCAATGCCGTTCTTCAAAATGGAGGTGTTCGTGACGAAAATGTCGTCGCCCACCAGCTGAACCTTCTTGCCCAGCCGGCTGTTGAGCAGCTTCCAGCCGTCCCAGTCTTGTTCGGCGAGGCCGTCCTCGATGGACACGATGGGGTACTTGCCCAGCCAGTTGTCGTAGAAGTCGACCATCTCTTCGCTGGAGAGCACCAGGCCTTCGCCTTCGAGGTGATACTTGCCGTCCTTGTAGAACTCGCTCGAAGCCGGGTCGAGGGCGATGGCGACCTGTTCACCAGGGCGATAGCCCGCCTTTTCGATGGCCTCGACGATGAGCTGCAGCGCTGCTTCATGGTTGGCCACGTTGGGCGCGAAACCGCCTTCGTCGCCCACCGTGGTCGGCAGGCCGCGATCATGCAGGATGCCTTTGAGCGCGTGGAACACCTCGGCGCCGTAACGCAGGGCTTCGTGGAAGCTGGGCGCGCCCACCGGCATGATCATGAACTCCTGCATGTCCAGGCTGTTGTTGGCGTGGGCACCGCCGTTGATCACGTTCATCATCGGCACCGGCAGTTCGCGCGCGGCAAAACCGCCCAGGTACTGGTAGATCGGCATGCCGGCCTCTTCGGCCGCCGCCTTGGCCACCGCCATGCTGACGGCCAGGATGGCATTGGCGCCCAGACGCGATTTGTTGTGCGTGCCATCAAGGTCGATCAGGGTCTGGTCGAGGAAGGTCTGCTCCGTGGCGTCCAGGCCCATCACCGCTTCGGTGATCTCGGTGTTGATGTGCTCGACCGCGCGCAGCACCCCTTTGCCGCCGAAGCGCGACTTGTCGCCGTCGCGCAGTTCCATGGCTTCGCGCGTGCCGGTGGACGCACCGGACGGAACGGCGGCGCGGCCAATGAACCCAGTCTCCAGCACCACGTCGCATTCGACAGTGGGATTGCCGCGGCTGTCGAGGATTTCGCGGGCGGTGAGGTCAACGATGGCACTCATGAAAGCTCCTGTTCGGGGAAGTGTGAAAGAAGAGGAAGGGAATTCGGGATGGGGTTGTGCGTGGCCACGGTCTAGAGGCCTTGGACGGCAATCATGCGCATGGTGGCCGCTCCCTCGCGCGCCTGCCTTGCCAAGTGGTACTCGGCGCTGTCGTAGAAGGCGCGCGCAGCCGCCATATCGGGAAACTTGAGCAGCACGATGCGGCTGGGCGACCAGTCGCCTTCGAGCACCTCCACGGCGCCGCCCCGGATGCAGATTTCCGCGCCATGCGCAGCGATGGCCCTGGAAGACAGCACCTTGTACTGCTCGTACTGCTGTGGGTCGGTCACGTCGACGTGGGCGATGATGTAGGCGCTCATGGGGATTCAGATGAATTGGGTTTCGAGAAAGCCGCGGCGTTTGACGGCGGCATCGATGTCCTTGAGGCTCTCGAGCAGGGCGCGCATGTGGTGCAGCGGCACGGCGTTCGGGCCATCGCTGAGCGCCTTGGAGGGATCGGGGTGGGTTTCCATGAATACCCCACTCACGCCCGCGGCCACTGCGGCGCGGGCCAGCACGGGCACGAATTCACGCTGTCCGCCCGAGCTCGTGCCTTGCCCGCCGGGAAGCTGCACCGAATGGGTGGCGTCGAACACCACCGGGCTCTGGGTTTCGCGCATGATGGCCAGCGCGCGCATATCGGAGACCAGATTGTTGTAGCCAAAGCTCACGCCGCGTTCGCAGGCCATGAACAAGGTGTCGGGATGTCCGGCCTGCGCCGCGGCCGCACGTGCCTTGGCCACGACGTTTTTCATATCGCCCGGCGCAAGAAACTGGCCCTTCTTGATGTTCACCGGTTTGCCCAGGCTGCTGACCGCGTGGATGAAATCGGTCTGACGGCAGAGAAAGGCCGGAGTCTGCAGCACGTCGACCACTTCGGCGACGCGCGGGGCCTCTTCGGCGGTATGCACATCGGTGATCACCGGCACGCCGATGTCGCGCCGCACCTTGGCCAGAATCTCAAGTCCCTGCTCCATGCCCGGCCCACGGAAAGAGGCGCCACTGGAGCGGTTGGCCTTGTCGTAGCTGGATTTGAAAATCAGAGGAATGTCGAGCGAGCGGCAGATGTCGCGCAGCTGTCCCGCCACGTCCATCTGCAACTGTTCGGACTCGACCACGCAAGGGCCGCTGATGAGGAAGAAAGGCTGATCGAGGCCGACGGGGAATCCGCAGAGTTTCTGAGCGTTGGACATGGCGTTTGGATCGGATCAGGCTTGGGCGGAATGGCGCTGCAGGGCGGCCTGGACGAAGGCGGTGAACAGCGGATGTCCGCCCCAAGGGGTCGACTTGAATTCCGGGTGGAACTGCACGCCGACGAACCACGGGTGCACAGCCTGCGGCAACTCGACGATTTCGGTGAGGTGCTCGCGCTGCGTGATGGCCGAGATGACCAGTCCCGCCTTTTGCAGGGTGGCCAGATAGTGCTCGTTGGCCTCGTAGCGATGGCGATGGCGTTCGGTCACCACATTGCCGTAGATGCCGTGAGCGAGCGTGTCAGGCTTCACATCGGAGCTTTGGGCGCCAAGTCGCATGGTGCCGCCGAGATCGGACCCGGCGTGCCGCTTCTGCACGCTGCCGTCACGGTCGAGCCATTCGTCGATCAGCGCAATGACGGGCTGCGGCGTGTCCGGATCGAACTCGGTGCTGTTGGCTTGCGGCAGCCCGGCGACGTGACGGGCGAATTCGATGGTGGCCACCTGCATCCCCAGGCAGATGCCGAGGTAGGGAATGCGGTGTTCGCGCGCGTATTGCGCTGCAAGAATCTTGCCTTCGATGCCGCGCTTGCCGAATCCGCCGGGTACCAGCACCGCGTCGTAGCCGTCGAGCTGGGCGATGTTGGCGGGTTCGAGGGTTTCCGAGTCGAGGTAGGTGATCTCGACGCGCGAACTGGTCTTGATGCCCGCGTGCCGCAAGGCTTCGTTGAGCGATTTGTAGGAGTCGGACAGATCGACGTACTTGCCCACCATGGCGATGCGCACGGTGTGCTGCGGGTGCTCGAGCGCCTCCACCAGATCGTCCCAGACCTGGAGATTGGCCGGCGGCGCGCTCAGGCCCAGCTTGTCGCAGAGGATGTCGTCGAGATGCTGCTGATGCAGCATCTGCGGGATCTTGTAGATCGTGTCCACGTCCCACACCGAGATCACCGCGTCTTCGCGCACGTTCGAGAACATGGAGATCTTTGCGCGCTCGTCATCGGGAATCGGGCGGTCGGCGCGGCAGAGCAATGCGTCGGGCGAGATGCCGATTTCGCGCAGCTTCTGCACGCTGTGCTGGGTGGGCTTGGTCTTGAGCTCGCCGGCGGCCGGGATGTAGGGCACGAGGGTGAGGTGCACGAAAGCACAGTCACCTCGCTTCATGCGCAGACTCATCTGCCGCGCGGCTTCGAGGAAGGGCAGGGATTCGATGTCGCCCACCGTGCCGCCGATCTCGACCATGGCGACATCCACGGCGTCGGCCGTGCCATCGCCCGCGCCGCGACGGACGAAGTCCTGGATCTCGTTGGTGATGTGCGGAATCACCTGCACCGTCTTGCCGAGATACTCGCCGCGACGTTCCTTGCGCAGCACGCTGTCATAGATCTGGCCGGTGGTGAAGTTGTTCACCCGGCGCATGCGGGTGGTGATGAAGCGCTCGTAATGCCCCAGATCCAGATCGGTCTCGGCACCGTCTTCGGTGACGAAGACTTCGCCGTGCTGGAAGGGGCTCATCGTTCCCGGATCGACGTTGATGTAGGGATCGAGTTTGATGAGGGTGACTTTGAGGCCGCGCGATTCGAGAATCGCAGCGAGAGATGCGGACGAGATGCCTTTGCCTAAGCTGGACACCACACCGCCGGTGACGAACACATATTTGGTCATAGCCGCGACGAATGCCGGTAAAAGTGCATTATAGGGAGCAGGTTTTGAGACTTGAATGACAGGGGCTGGCGGCGACCCCTTCGTAGGCTTGTTCGATGAGCCGCGCGGTTTCACGCGGCGACTCGAACGGGAACAGATGGGACCCGTCGATCCAGTGCAGGCGATTGCGCGCCAGCCGCGCCGTAGCCCCCAGGCCAGCCATGCGGATTTCGCGTGACGACCGCCCGCCAATGAAACTCACCGGGACGGGAAACGGTCGGCGCGCAAGGGCGCCAAGCTGGTGGGGCAGGGTCTTGTAGATCCGGTATTCGATATCACGTTGGAAGGCCAGGGCTCGTCCATGCGCATCGGCCGTGGTGCCGAAGGCCGAATAGTCGCCGAGCATGTCAGGATCCCATTGCCGAAAGGCGGCCTTCGAGGCGAAATGCGTGCGCACAGCCTCGAGATCGGGCCATTGGGTGCGCCGGCGCTTGGCCGCGGCGGCGGGCGAAAAGCGCTCGCCCAGACCCGTCCGCTTGGACAGCCAGAGCAAGCGCGCGCGCCAACCGGCCACCACAGGGGAGTCGAGCAGAATGACCTGCCGTGCCAGTTCGGGGCGTGCGTGGGCCGCCATGAGGCTGAGGTAGCCGCCGAGCGAATGTCCCACCAGCACGGCGGGCTCGCCGTGACAGTCGTGTTCGAGGTAATCGATGAGTTGTTGCGCCAGCGGCTTCCATCCGTCGCGTACGGGATAACGGGTGTCGTGCCCATAGAGTGGCACGGCCCGCACGCGAAACGCCGGTTCCAGCGCCTGGAACAGCTTGCGATAGACCGGGGCCGGAAAGCCGTTGGCGTGGGAAAACACCAACAAGGGTCGAGGCATGACGTCGGAAGAGGCGTTCACGGCGTCGTACCGGGACTCAGGCGCCGCTGAGCAAGGCTTTGGCGCGGGCTGCGGCCAGCGCCATATCGGCGCGGCCTGCGAGCTGCGCCTTGAGCGGCCCCATGAGTTTGCCCAGATCCTGCGGGCCCTTGGCGCCGGTTTCAACCATCAACGTCCGGATTTCGGCATCGATCGCGTCGGCATCCAGCCGCTGCGGAAGGTAGCGCTCCAGAACACCGATCTCGGCGGTCTCCTTGTCGACCAGATCCTGGCGCCCCGCGGCCGCGAACTGGGCAATGGCGTCGCGCCGCTGCTTGATCATCTTGTCGATGATCGCCACGATGGCCGCATCGTCCAACACGACACGCTCGTCGACTTCTTTTTGCTTCATCGCGGCCATCAGCAGGCGAATGGTGCCGAGCAGCGGCGCGTCCTTGGCCCGCATCGCGGCCTTCATGTCATCCTGAATACGGTCTTTGATTGTCATGGTCGGTCCAATGCAAAAAGCCCGCTGCAATGGCGGGCTGTTCAGTGCGCGTTCAGCGGGGGCGCAGGACGGAAGAGACGTCAGCGCACCACGCAGGGGGTGTCAGTACTTGCGCTCGGGCAGCGTTTGGCTGCGAATGCGCTTGTAATGGCGTTTGACCGCCGCGGCCTTCTTGCGCTTGCGCTCGGCAGTCGGCTTTTCGTAGAACTCGCGGGCGCGCAACTCGGTGAGAAGACCGAGTTTTTCGATGGTGCGCTTGAAGCGACGCAGAGCGACGTCGAACGGCTCGTTTTCTTTAACGCGAATGGTGGTCATTGATGAACTTGAATCAAGTGTAGGCAGGCCAGGCCGTATTTCATACTCATACGGGGTTCCCGCGCCCGCCAGGCGCACATGAGCGCATCGCAGGGGAAACTCTGGACTGCAGGGGTCAAACTCGGGCGGCCTGCCGCGTCGAGGGGTAAAACCTGAAGATTATATGCACAAAATCCTGGCTGGACAAATGCCGCTTGCGACAAGCACTCAGAGTGCCTGCGCGCAGGCGGCGGCGGAGCTCCAGGCCCATTGGAAGTTGTAGCCGCCGAGCCATCCGGTCACGTCGACCACTTCGCCGATGAAATGCAGTCCAGGGACGTTCAGCGCCATCAGGGTGGACGACGAGAGGGCGCGGGTGTCGACGCCGCCGACGGTAACCTCGGCCTTGCGCCAGCCCAGCGTGCCGCTGGGGCGCACGGGCCAGGCGTGCCAGTGTTGCCACAGGGCGCGCAAGGCCTTGTCGCTGAAATCGGCCATGCGGCGATCGGCGTCGCCGGTCTGCGCGCACAGAGCATGCGCGAGGCGCTGCGGCAGGTGCTGGCTGAGTTCTCCAGCGAGAGTGCGGCGATTGCCCTGTTTGGATTGAATCCATTCAGCCTCGGAGAGCGCGCCCATGAGGTTGATCCGCAGGGCGTTGCCTGGCTGCCAGTAGCTTGAAGCCTGCAGGATGGCCGGGCCGCTGAGCCCGCGGTGCGTGAACAGCAGGTCTTCGCGGAAGCGGACGACGCGGGGCTCGTGATCCGTCTCGATATCGACTTCGAGCGAGACGCCGCTCAGGTCGGCAAACGGTGCCCACTGCGCCGGATCGAACGCCAGGGGCACCAGGGCGGGTCGTGGCGGCACGACCGGCAGGCCGAACTGCTCGGCGAGCCGATAGCCGAACGGGCTGGCGCCTATTTGCGGTATCGATAGGCCTCCGGTGGCGACAACCAGGGCTCGCGCACTCACCCAGCCCTTGGCCGTGCGCACGCGAAAGCCGGGTGCGGCGGCCTCGATGGCTTCCACCGCACAGGGTTGCCAATGCGTCACCTGACCGGCTGCGCATTCGTCGAGCAGGGCGGAAATGAGCTGTTCCGCCGAGTCGTCGCAAAACAATTGCCCCTTGTGCTTCTCGTGAAAGGCGATGTGGTGCTTCCGCAGCAGCGCCATGATGTCCTGCGGCTTGTATCGCGACAAGGCCGATTTGCAGAAGTGCGGGTTATCGGAGAGAAAGTTTTCCGGTTGCGTGTGGAGGTTGGTGAAGTTGCAACGGCCTCCACCCGAGATGCGGATTTTCTCGGCCACCTTGGGCCAGTGATCGAGCAGCAGCACGCGCCGCCCGCGCTGGCCGGCCAGCGCGGCGCAGAGCAGGCCCGCAGCACCGGCGCCGATGACGATGGCATCAAAGCGTTGCGACGATGGCGACGAGCTCGCGGGGCGGGAAGGGGATGGGAAGGCTAGACTGCCGGTCATGCTGGTTCTTGGAATTGAAACGTCGTGTGACGAAACCGCCGCCGCACTGTACGACACCGAAGCGGGGCTGCTGGGTCACGCCCTGCATTCGCAGGTCGACATGCACCAGGCCTATGGTGGCGTGGTGCCTGAGCTCGCCTCGCGCGACCATATCCGCCGATTACTGCCCCTGACGGATCTCGCGCTCAAACAGGGTGGCGTGCGCCTGGAGCGGGTGGATGCGATCGCCTACACCCGCGGACCGGGGCTGGCCGGAGCACTGCTGGTCGGTGCGGGGGTGGCCTCGGCGCTGGGTATGGCGCTGGGCAAACCCTTGATCGGGGTGCATCATCTGGAGGGGCATCTACTGTCCCCGCTGCTTTCGAAGCAACCGCCCGGCTTTCCTTTTCTGGCCTTGTTGGTGTCCGGCGGGCACACCATGCTGCTCGATGTCCAGGCGTTCGGCCAATACACCTTGCTGGGCGAGACGGTCGACGATGCGGCCGGCGAGGCCTTCGACAAATCCGCGAAATTGCTGGGCCTGGGCTATCCAGGCGGACCGGAGCTTTCCCGGTTGGCCGCATTTGGCAACCCCGCGGCATTCGACCTTCCAAGACCCAAGATGCACAGCCCCGATCTGGACTTTTCGTTCGCGGGGCTGAAAACGGCTGTGCTGACCAAGGTGAGAAACCTGGGGTCGAATCTGTGCGAGCAGGCCAGGGCCGACCTCGCCGCAGCCGCGCAGGAGGCGATCACCGACGTGCTGGTGCACAAAACAGCGCGCGCGCAGCAGGTGACGCGAAGGCGTTCAGTGGTTGTGGCGGGTGGCGTGGGGGCCAACCGGCGGTTGCGCGAGAAACTCGGCGCCATTTTTTCGGCGCGCGATGTGGCCTTGTTCTTCCCTGAACTGGAATGGTGCACCGACAACGGCGCGATGATCGCGCTGGCCGGCGCCTTGCGTCTGAAAGCGCATCCGCAAGCGGCTCGCGCGGCCGGGGCGTTCGACGTACTGCCGAGATGGGATCTGACGCAGGCCGGCTCGGTCTGAGCGATCAGAGCGTTCAGAAAAACGCTACATCTCCTGGCTTGCCGAGTGCCTAGATTTCCCAAACGCCTTGCGGCTGGAAATCATTGTCCTCGCCCTTGCTCGCCAGGCCGCGGGAATTGCACACTACGCGGGCCTTGTCCACCCGGTAGTCGTGGCGGCAGTGAAGGTGCCCGTGCATCCAGAGGGTGCAATGCGGAATCAGGTCGTCGTAGGCGTTGCAGAAACTCGCGGTCGATGCGTTAACGGGATAGCGCGCATCGTTGCTGCGCAGGCTGGGGGCGAAGTGGGTGATGACCAGGGTGGCATCGTCTTGATCTGAGCGATGCGCGGGATCGGTCAGTTGTTCACGAAGCCAGTCTCGGCAAAGCAGACCTTCCTCGCGCAGTTCGGCCACGCCCATGGGGCGGCCATGGCGCGTGGCGCATTGCACCTGTTCCGCGAAGTAGCGTGCGGCACGCATGCTGCGCTCAATGCCCTCGGGACCGAACAACTCGAAATCGTTCCAGAGCGTGGTGCCAAGTACTCGGATCGTCCGGCCATGGTGGACAAGGCGGGTCTGCTCGCGGTGCAGCATGGTGAATCCCAGGCGGTGGCACCGCTCTCGCAGAGAGTCGATGGTGTGATCGAAATCCTTGCGGTCGTGCTCGTGGTTGCCGGCGATGTAGATGACCGGCACCGGCCAATCGTGGAACAGGTCGATCTGCGTGTGGTGGGCGTCGATGTCGCCCGCGAGAACGAGCAGGTCCGCGCCGGGCGCGGGCTGGGGCGAGAAAGTCTCGGTTTCCAGATGCAGGTCGGACAGGAGTTGAATGCGCATGGCGCGAGGGTCGGTGCGTTGTTGGGGATTGTGAACGCACTGTAAACCCGTTCCTGTCGTCTGCCCTCGTTGTGAAGGCAACAAAGTGGGCAGGCCGTGAAGAAATGCGCAACGCCTTCCTTCATCGGCCCGCGAGGGGGTATGCGGTAGATGCCCGCCGCATACCCCTCTGGCGCTTATTTCACGGTGACTTGCTGCGCGGCAACCTGCACCTTGCGTGGCAGAGTGAGGGTGAGAACGCCGTTCTCCAGTTTTGCCTCGGCCGTGGCGGAATCAATGTCGGCAGGCAACTCAAAGGAGCGATAGAACTGGCTGGCGCTGCGCTCGCGGTAGATGACCTTGCCGCCTTCGGATTTTTCATCGGTCTTGCGCGTTTCAGCCGAGATGGTGACGCGAGGTCCATCGATCTGGATCTTCACCGCCTCTTTGTCGATGCCCGGCAGATCGGCGTGGACAAGATAGCCGCCGTCGGTCTCGGTCACGTCCATCATCAGCTTCTTCAGGGCCTGTTCCGGGTTGTCGCCGGCGGCGAAAAAATCGCGGAATGCCTGATCGAAGAGGCGGCCAAAAACCGGCTCAAGACCACTGCTATAGAGAGAAACTCGGTTGGATGGTGTAGTAACAGAATAAGCCATGATGGTTCTCCTTGACGAATAGGGGATCGCAGCCCCGATGTTGAGGATATGCCGCCACAGTGACGGTTTTCAAGTTCATGGAGCGATGATTTTTTGTCCATCCGGCCACTGACCGCGACCGAGGGCGAAGCACGAGAACTTCGACCCACGGCTGGTTCAGGCTACAATGCGCAGCTTTTCACCATCACGGCGTGGAATGGTTTCTTCCGCGCTCGCGAGTTCATCTTAGGAAACTGACATGTCTGTTGCAGATATCAACAAGGCGCAAATCGTCGCCGACAATGCCCGCGGTACGGGCGATACCGGATCTCCCGAGGTGCAGGTCGCGTTGCTGACCGCGCGCATCAACGAGTTGACGGGCCACTTCAAGACGCACGCCAAGGACCATCATGGTCGCCGTGGCCTGCTCAAGATGGTGAGCCGTCGCCGCAAGTTGCTGGACTACTTGAAGGACAAGGACGCCGATCGCTATCGCGCCCTGATCGCCAAGCTCAGTCTGCGTAAGTAAGTGCCTGCTTTGCAAGAACGCCTGTGTGAGTTTGTCGGCACAGGCGTTTTTTGTATTGGTGTTGTGGTTTGCAAGGTCTGGAGCGTCGCGCCGCTGATGCGGTGCGTCGTGTGTTTCAAGGGGGCGGTGTGACCCGTGTCATTCCACCGACGTGTCGGCTCGCCGGGCGTCGCTGGAATGGCATCACTCCGCCAGGTTTTCAACAGGCGCCGCGAGTCGTGATCTTCGACCTTGCGGAAGAAGCTCGCCGCTGCGCCTCGATCAAGGAGTAAGCCATGTTCAACAAGGTTGTCAAATCATTCCAATGGGGACGCCATCAAGTCACGATGGAAACGGGCGAGATCGCGCGTCAGGCCAGCGGTGCGGTGCTGCTCAATATGGACGATACCGTGGTGCTGGCCACCGTGGTGGGCGCGCGTTCGGCCAAGGCGGGGCAGGATTTCTTTCCCCTGACCGTCGATTACATCGAGAAGACCTACGCGGCAGGCCGCATTCCGGGCGGGTTTTTCAAGCGCGAGGGCCGTCCCAGCGAGAACGAGACGCTGACGTCGCGACTGATCGACCGTCCCATCCGTCCGCTGTTCCCCGAGGGCTTCTTCAATGAGGTTCAGGTGGTGGTGCATGTGCTGTCCATCAACCCGGAAGTCGAGGCCGATATTCCCGCCTTGCTCGCCTCGAGCGCGGCGCTGGCGGTGTCGGGCCTGCCGTTCAACGGGCCGGTCGGCGCGGCCCGCGTGGGTTACGTCAACGGCAGCTATGTGCTGAATCCGAGCCGCGCCGAACTGGCGGACAGCCGGCTTGAGCTGGTTGTCGCAGGCACGGAGTCGGCCGTGCTGATGGTCGAGAGCGAGGCCGATCAGCTCTCTGAGGAAGTCATGCTGGAAGCCGTGATGTTCGGTCATGCCCAGTTCCAGACGGCGATCAACGCCATTCACGAACTGGTGCGCGATGGCGGCAAACCGGCCTGGGACTGGACGGCGCCGGAGAAGGATCAGGCGCTGATCGACCGCATTCAATCGCTGGCGGGCGAAGACCTGCGCGCGGCCTACAAGATCACGCAAAAGCAGGCGCGCACCCAGGCGCTGCGCGAGGCGTCGGCCAAGGCGCATGCCGGGCTGGCTGAGGCGGGCGTCGAGGTGGATGGCCCGAAGGTGGACGGTATTCTGTTCGATATGGAAGCGCGTATCGTGCGCGACCAGATTCTCGCGGGCGAGCCGCGCATCGACGGTCGCGACACGCGGACGGTGCGTCCCTTGAGCATTCGCACGTCGGTGCTGCCACGCACGCACGGCAGCGCGCTGTTCACCCGCGGCGAAACCCAGGCGCTGGCCGTGGCCACGCTGGGCACCGACCAGGATGCGCAGATCATCGACGCGCTCACCGGCGAATACCGCGACCGCTTCCTGCTGCACTACAACATGCCGCCGTTCGCCACGGGCGAGACCGGCCGCGTGGGCAGCCCCAAGCGTCGTGAGATCGGTCACGGTCGTCTGGCCAAGCGGGCGCTTCTGGCCGTGCTGCCGAAGAAGGAAGACTTCGCCTACACCATGCGCGTGGTGTCGGAAGTGACCGAGTCCAATGGCTCGTCGTCCATGGCGTCGGTCTGTGGCGGCTGCCTGGCGCTGCTCGACGCCGGCGTGCCGCTGAAGGCGCATGTGGCCGGCATCGCCATGGGTCTGATCAAGGAAGGCAACCGCTTTGCCGTGCTGACCGACATCCTGGGTGACGAAGATCACCTCGGCGACATGGACTTCAAGGTGGCGGGTTCGGCCACTGGCGTGACCGCGCTGCAGATGGACATCAAGATTCAGGGCATCACCCGCGAGATCATGCAGGTGGCACTGGCGCAGGCCCGCGAGGCGCGCATGCACATCCTGGGCGTCATGCAGCAGGAAGTGGGCGGTGCTCGCGAGGAAGTGTCCCAGTTCGCGCCGCGTCTCTATACCCTGAAGATCAATCCCGAGCGTATTCGCGACGTGATCGGCAAGGGCGGTGCGACCATTCGCGCCCTCACCGAAGAGACGGGTACCCAGATCGACATCGGTGAAGACGGCACCATCACCATCGCCTCGACCGACGCCGCAAAGGCCGAGATCGCCAAGCAGCGCATCAAGGATCTCACCGCCGAAGTGGAAGTGGGCCAGGTGTATGACGGTGCCGTGGTCAAGATTCTCGATTTCGGCGCTCTGGTGAACGTGCTTCCGGGCAAGGACGGTCTGCTGCATATTTCGCAGATCGCCAACGAGCGCATCAACAAGGTCAGCGATTACCTGCAAGAGGGGCAGAAAGTACGGGTCAAGGTCATCGAAACGGATGACAAGGGCCGCTTCCGCCTGTCGATCAAGGCGCTGCTCGGCGAAGAGTCGGCCGCTGAGGCGATGCAGGCTGCGGCGCCCGTCGCGGTGCTGGCAAACCCCGAATCGGGCGTCTGATTCAAGCGGGTTGCATGCGCGCCATCGAGATCACCCAGCCCGGCGGGCCCGATGTCCTTCAGCTCTGCGAGCGGCCTATGCCGCAGGCAGGGGCGGGGGAGGTCGTGCTGCGCGTCCGAGCCTTTGGTGTCAATCGACCCGATGTGCTTCAGCGCAAGGGCCTGTATCCGCCGCCGAAAGGTGCTTCCGACATTCCCGGCCTCGAGGTCTGCGGCGAGATTGTTTCCGGCGATCTCTCGGGGACGGATTGGCGTGTTGGCGATTGGGTCTGTGCCTTGGTGGCGGGCGGGGGCTATGCGGAGTACTGCGTCGCGCCTGTGGGGCAATGTCTGCCCCTACCCAAAGGGTTGAGTCCGGAAGAGGGGGCGGCTCTGCCCGAGACGGTGTTCACGGTCTGGCACAACGTGTTCGAGCGTGGCCGGCTGCAGCCAGGAGAGACCTTGCTGGTGCAGGGGGGCAGCAGCGGGATCGGCACCATGGCCATCCAGCTCGCGATGGCCAGCGGCGCGCGGGTCGTGGCCACGGCGGGTTCGGAGGAGAAGTGCGCGGCGTGCGTCAAACTCGGTGCCGAGCTTGCCATTCCCTACCGGACGCAGGATTTCGTCGAGGCCGTCCAGGCCCACACTGCACAGCGTGGCGCCGACGTCATTCTGGACATGGTTGCCGGAAGCTATCTGGCCCGTGAGCAACAGTGTCTGGCTGAAGAGGGTCGACTGGTGGTCATCGCGGTTCAGGGCGGGGTGCAGGCCGAGATCGATGCAGGTCTGCTCATGCGCAAACGCCAGACGCTGACCGGCTCGACCCTGCGCGCGCGCAGCGTGGCTTTCAAGGCGGCCATTGCGCAGGCCTTGCGCAAGACCGTGTGGCCCTGGATCGAACAAGGCCGCGTGCGGCCCGTGCTCGATGCCGTGCTTCCAGCCGAGGACATCGTGCTGGCGCACCAACGCATGGAGCAGGGACAGCACATTGGCAAACTTGTGCTGCGTTGGTCCTGAGCAGCGCGCTACATCACGACATCAAACAGGAGCAGAACATGCGTCAGCAATTCGTTGCCGGAAACTGGAAAATGCATGGCAGCCTGGCAGGCAATGCCGCGCTGCTGGCCGAGGTTCTTGCCGGGGCCGCGGACGCGCGATGCGACGTGGCCGTCTGCGTGCCCTATCCCTATCTGGCCCAGGCGCAGCAACAACTGCAAGGCGGCAAGGTTGCCGTTGGGGCGCAGGATTGCTCAGTGCACCTGAGCGGCGCCCACACCGGTGAAGTCGCCGTGGGGATGTTGCAAGAATTTGGTTGCCGCTATGTCATCGTCGGCCATTCCGAGCGTCGAGCCGATCATCATGAGTCGGACGAAGGCGTTGCGGAGAAGGCGTTGCGGGTGCTCGAGGCCGGCATGACGCCGATTGTCTGCGTCGGCGAAACGCTGCAGGAGCGTGAGTCTGGGCAGACCGATGCGGTCGTGCTGCGCCAGTTGAAGGCTGTCACTCAGCGGCTCGGCGAGCAGACCTCCCGCATCGTTCTCGCTTACGAACCCGTCTGGGCCATCGGCACGGGCCGCACCGCGACGCCGGGGCAGGCCCAGGCCGTTCACGCGGTGTTGCGTGCACACCTGAAGACCCTGGGCGAGGCCTCGGGTGCCGTGCGAATTCTGTACGGCGGCAGTGTGAAGCCGGACAATGCGCAGGTGCTGTTCGCTCAGGACGACATTGATGGTGGTCTCATTGGCGGCGCGTCCCTCAAGGCCGCCGATTTCCTGGCGATCATTGCCGCGGCGCGTTGAAGCCGCATGATGGATTCGCAGGCTTGGTCCTGCTCTTGGGAAGTGAAGTTGTAAAGCGCCCTGGCGCGAATGAGTGCACAAATGCAAATTCTGATGACATTGACTCTGGTGGTGCAAATTCTGTCTGCACTGGTAATGATTGTTCTGGTCTTGATGCAGCATGGCAAAGGAGCCGACATGGGCGCGTCCTTCGGCTCCGGCGCCTCCGGCAGCCTGTTCGGAGCAACGGGATCGGCCAACTTCCTGAGCCGGAGCACCGCAGTTGCCGCGACGCTCTTTTTCGTCGCCACACTGATGATGGCGTACTTCGGCAATCGCGCCAATTCGGGCGATGGTGGGCTGATGGAAAAGCTGGCCGCGCCGGCGCCGGTGGCTTCTGTTGCAGCGCCCATCAAACCGTCTGGGCCGATCAGTGAAATCCCCGGTGTTCCTGGCTCTTCCAACGAGGCCTCGCAGGCCGCGGCGCCCGCCACGAGTGCCGCCTCGGGCGTGCCGGCGAAACCCTAAATTCGCGCGAAATGCAGCATTGGAAGCGGGCGATGGTGCATTGCAGCAAACACAAGCTCTGCGACTTGTCAATCTGATCCACGGTTGAGTATTGCGCTAGAGCAAAATCCGACTGCCGTGTGTTGCTTCGTGGCATTGGAAGCATGTAAGATCCTTCTGTTTTGCGAATCCAGTAACAAACAATAAGCACCGCGTTCTTGGTGCCTGCCAAAGGCTTCTGAACCGTGTGGCAAGCAGGTGGTAAGTGTGTATCCAGAGGGGGTATTCCCGATGGGTCGACACCCCGGCGAAGATCCTCCAGATCGCCGCGCCCTGTTTCTGATGATGTTTGTTGCGCTGGGCTGCCTTCGCCGCGTAGGTCAAGCGGCGGTTTTTTCGGGCGGTAACCGGTTTTGAGCCGACGTGGTGGAATTGGTAGACACGCTATCTTGAGGGGGTAGTGGCGAAAGCTGTGCGAGTTCGAGTCTCGCCGTCGGCACCAAAAGATCGAAGGGCAGGGCTCCAGCCCGACCCAGACAACAACAGGAGATGGAGTGCGATGAACCTTGAGCAGTATCTGCCGGTGTTGTTGTTCATCCTGGTGGGCATTGGCGTTGGTGTTGCGCCTCAACTGCTCGGTTATCTGATGGCTCCGCGTCGTCCTGACGCCGAGAAAAACTCCCCCTATGAGTGCGGCTTCGAAGCCTTCGAAGACGCCCGGATGAAATTCGATGTGCGCTACTACCTTGTGGCCATCCTGTTCATTCTTTTCGACCTCGAAATAGCCTTCCTGTTTCCATGGGCCGTGGCCCTGAAGGACATTGGCCAGATCGGCTTCTGGGCGATGATGATTTTCCTCGCCATCCTCACGATCGGCTTCATCTACGAGTGGAAAAAAGGGGCTCTCGATTGGGAATGAGTCCTTGCGGCATGAACTCGTGCGCCGTGGCGTGGGTCTGAATCGGGGAGGAGGAATCCATCATGAGTATTGAAGGCGTATTGCAAGAAGGCTTCATCACGACGTCCGCGGACAAGTTGATCAACTGGACGCGTACCGGTTCGCTCTGGCCCATGACCTTCGGTCTGGCCTGTTGTGCGGTGGAGATGATGCACGCCGGGGCGGCGCGCTATGACCTTGATCGGTTCGGCATCGTGTTCCGACCGAGCCCGCGCCAGTCCGATCTGATGATCGTGGCCGGTACGCTCTGCAACAAGATGGCGCCGGCGCTGCGCAAGGTCTACGACCAGATGGCGGAGCCGCGCTGGGTGCTCTCCATGGGGTCATGCGCCAATGGCGGCGGCTACTACCACTATTCCTATTCGGTGGTGCGCGGTTGCGATCGCATCGTGCCGGTGGACGTCTACGTGCCTGGCTGCCCACCGACCGCCGAAGCGCTGCTCTACGGGCTGATCCAGCTGCAGAACAAAATCCGCAGAACCGAAACGATCGCGCGCTGATCGGCCTTCACCAACTTCGCACTATCGACGCCATGACCAGCAAGCTCGAACAACTCGACAGCGCATTGCGTGCCACTCTGGGGGAGCGCATCGTGGCCTTGCAGGCCAGCGTGGGCGAACTGACCCTGGATGTCGCACCGGCCCATTACCGTGACGTGTGTCTCGCGCTGCGCGATGCGGCCGAGCTGCATTTCGAGCAACTGATCGATCTGTGCGGTGTCGATTACGCGCAGTACGGCAATACGGTGCGTGATGAGTCGGGGCGGTTCATGGTGGTCGTGCACCTGCTGTCGCTGCGCCACAACTGGCGCCTGCGCCTGCGGGTGCGCTGCGCCGATGACGACCTGCCGGTGGTGGACTCCATCAACGATCTTTGGAGTGCGGCCAACTGGTTCGAGCGCGAGGCCTTCGATCTGTACGGCATCATCTTCGAGGGGCACCCTGATTTGCGCCGCATCCTGACGGACTATGGCTTCATCGGGCATCCCTTCCGCAAGGATTTTCCGCTCTCGGGAACGGTGGAAATGCGCTACGACCCCGACAGCAAGCGCGTGATCTATCAGCCCGTCACCATCGAGCCGCGCGAGATCACGCCGCGCATCATCCGCGAGTCGGGGTATGGCGGCCTGGGACGTTTCGACGCGACCGCCACACGCAGCGGTCAGGGGCATTGAGATGGCCGACATCAAGAATTACACCCTCAACTTCGGTCCGCAGCATCCTGCGGCCCACGGCGTGCTGCGCCTGGTGCTCGAGCTCGACGGCGAGGTGGTGCAACGTGCCGATCCGCACATCGGGCTGCTGCACCGCGCCACCGAAAAGCTGGCGGAGCACAAGACCTATATCCAGGCATTGCCCTACATGGACCGTCTCGACTACGTGTCGATGATGTGCAACGAGCACGCCTATTGCCTGGCCATCGAGAAACTGCTGGGCGTCGACGTGCCGGTTCGTGCGCAGTACATCCGCGTGATGTTTGCGGAGATCACGCGTCTGCTCAACCACCTCATGTGGCTGGGCGCGCACGGTCTGGATTGCGGCGCGATGACCATCTTCCTCTACGCCTTCCGCGAACGCGAAGATCTCTTCGACATGTACGAAGCGGTCTCGGGCGCGCGCATGCACGCTGCGTATTTCCGGCCCGGCGGTGTGTACCGCGATCTGCCCGAGAGCATGGCGCAGTACGGCGAATCCAAGATTCGCAATGCCCGCGCGGTCGAAGCCCGCAATGCAGGGCGCCAGGGTTCGCTGCTGGACTTCATCGACGATTTCACGAAGCGGTTCCCGGCCTATGTCGATGAATACGAAACGCTGCTGACCGACAACCGGATCTGGAAGCAGCGTACGGTGGGCATCGGCGTGGTCACGCCCGAACGCGCGATGAATCTGGGCATGACCGGGCCGATGTTGCGCGGGTCCGGCGTGGTGTGGGATCTGCGCAAGACCCAGCCGTATGACGTCTATGACCGCCTCGATTTCGATATTCCGGTCGGCAAGAACGGCGACTGCTACGACCGCTATCTGGTGCGCATGGAAGAAATGCGTCAGTCCAACCGCATCATCAAGCAGTGCGTGGACTGGCTGCGCGCCAACCCGGGGCCGGTGATCACCGACAACCACAAGGTTGCCGCGCCGGGCCGCGAGGAGATGAAGACCAGCATGGAAGCGCTGATCCATCATTTCAAACTCTTCAGCGAAGGCATGCGTGTGCCCGAAGGCCAAGCTTACGCCGCCGTCGAGCATCCCAAGGGCGAGTTCGGCATCTATCTGGTGTCCGACGGGGCCAACAAGCCCTATCGACTGAAGATCCGCGCACCCGGCTTCGCCCATCTGGCTGCGCTTGACGAGATGTCTCGCGGCCACATGATCGCCGACGTCGTGGCCATCATTGGCACGCTCGACATCGTTTTCGGGGAGATCGACCGCTGATGGATCGCTCGCCTGTCACTCGTGAAATGCAAAGCATGATGCTGTCCGAATCCGCGCGTCAGCGTATCGACCAGGAGGTCGCCAAATACCCGCCCGAGCAGAAACAGTCTGCCGTCATCGCGGCGCTGTCCATCGTTCAGCAGGAGCAGGGCTGGGTGTCGCCCGAGGCGCAGCAAGCCGTCGCGGACCACCTGGGAATGCCGCCGATCGCGGTGCACGAGGTGGTGACCTTCTACAACATGTTCAACACCCGCCCGGTCGGACGTTTCAAGCTCAATGTCTGCACCAATCTGCCCTGCGCCCTGAGCGGCGGCGGCACCGCGGCGCAGTACCTGAGCGAAAAACTGGGCGTCGCGCTGGGCGAGACCACGCCGGACGGCGTGTTCACCCTGCAGGAGTCGGAATGTCTGGGGGCCTGTGGTGACGCTCCTGCGCTGCTGGTCAATGATCGCCGCCTGTGCAGCTTCATGCGCGCCGAGCGCCTGGACGCCCTGGTGGACGAGTTGCGCGCCGAGACGGCCAAGGGAGGCTCCCAATGAATCGCCCCTTCGGACAAAGCACGGGTCTGGAGACCTGCTTCCACGGCCGCCATCTGCAGCCGCAAATTCTCGCCGGGCTGAACGGCGACAACTGGGCGCTGGAGGGCTATCTGCAGCGCGATGGTTACCAGGCTCTGCGCAAAATCCTGACCGAAGGATGGACGCCCGAGCAGGTCATCGCCGAGGTCAAGGCTTCGGCGCTGCGCGGGCGCGGCGGCGCAGGCTTTCCCACCGGTCTGAAGTGGAGTTTCATGCCGCGTCAGTTCCCGGGGCAGAAGTATCTGGTCTGCAACTCCGACGAGGGTGAGCCGGGCACGTTCAAGGATCGCGACATCCTGCGCTTCAACCCGCACGCCGTGATTGAAGGCATGGCCATCGCCGCCTTCGCCATGGGCATCTCCGTGGGCTACAACTACATCCACGGCGAGATCTTCGAAGATTACGACCGTTTCGAAGAAGCGCTGCGGCAGGCGCGCGCCGCCGGGTATCTTGGCGACCATATTTGCGGCAGCAGCTTCAGCTTTCAGCTGCACGCCTCGCACGGCTTTGGCGCCTATATCTGCGGCGAAGAAACCGCATTGCTCGAATCGCTCGAAGGCAAGAAGGGCCAACCACGCTTCAAACCGCCTTTCCCGGCCAGCTTCGGGCTGTATGGCAAGCCCACGACGATCAACAATACCGAGACCTTTGCCGCGGTGCCCTGGATCATCCGCAACGGCGGCCAGGCCTACCTCGAAGTGGGCAAACCCAATAACGGGGGTACCAAGATCTACTCGGTCTCGGGCGATGTGGCGCTGCCAGGCAACTATGAAGTGCCCATGGGCACGCCGTTCTCCGCCCTGCTCGAACTCGCAGGCGGCATGCGCGAGGGTCGTTCGCTCAAGGCGGTGATTCCCGGAGGATCGTCCGCGCCGGTGTTGCCGGCCGACATCATGATGGACTGCACCATGGACTACGACTCCATCGCCAAGGCCGGCTCCATGCTGGGATCGGGGGCCGTGATCGTGCTGAACGACACGCGCTGCATGGTCAAGTCGCTGATGCGTCTGTCCTACTTCTATCAGCATGAATCGTGCGGGCAGTGCACGCCCTGCCGCGAAGGCACTGGCTGGCTGTACCGCATGGTCCATCGCATCGAAAACGGCCAGGGCCGGATGGAAGATCTGGATCTGCTGAACTCGGTATCGGACAACATTGCCGGTCGCACCATCTGCGCCCTGGGCGACGCTGCGGCCATGCCGGTCAAGTCGTTCGTCAAGCATTTCCGCCATGAGTTCGAACATCACATCACGCACAAGACCTGCCTCGTGCAGGCCTCTGTCTGATCCGCAGCACCGGACGCCTTCAGGACGCTTTCATCATGGTTGAACTCGAAATCGACGGTCAAAAAGTCCAGGTGCCCGATGGCGCCATGGTTATGGACGCGGCCACCCGGCTCGGCATCTATGTGCCGCATTTTTGCTACCACCACAAGCTGACCATCGCGGCGAATTGCCGCATGTGCCTGGTCGACGTGGAGAAGGCGCCCAAACCACTGCCGGCCTGTGCCACGCCGGTGTCTCAGGGCATGATCGTCCGCACGCATTCCGACAGGGCCCTTCAGGCGCAGAAGGGCGTGATGGAGTTTCTGCTCATCAATCACCCGCTGGACTGCCCCATCTGCGATCAGGGCGGCGAATGCCAGTTGCAGGATCTTGCCGTGGGCTATGGCGGTTCGGCTTCGCGATATGCCGAGGAGAAGCGCGTCATCTTCCACAAGGATGTCGGTCCGCTCATCGCCATGGAAGAGATGAGCCGCTGCATCCAGTGCACCCGTTGTGTGCGCTTCGGCCAGGAAGTTGCGGGCATCATGGAACTCGGCATGGCCCATCGCGGCGAACATTCCGAGATCATGGCCTTCGTCGGCAGTACGGTCGACTCGGAACTCTCCGGCAACATGATCGATCTTTGCCCTGTCGGTGCGCTGACGAGCAAGCCCTTCCGCTACAGCGCCCGCACGTGGGAGCTGTCCCGCCGCGCCTCCATCAGCCCGCATGACAGCGTTGGCGCCAACCTGATCGTGCAGGTCAAGGGCGACCGCGTCATGCGCGTGCTTCCGCAGGAGAACGAAGCCGTCAACGAATGCTGGCTGTCCGACCGCGACCGTTTTGCCTACGAAGGGCTCAACAGCGTCGAGCGTCTCACCTCGCCGCAAATCCGCGAGAACGGGCAGTGGAAGTCGGTCGATTGGCCAACGGCGCTTGAATTCACGGTGCAGGGTCTGCGCCGGGTGCTTGCCCAGAACGGCGGCGATGCCCTGGCCGCACTTGCCGCGCCGACCAGCACGGTCGAAGAGCTGTATCTCCTGAAAAAGCTGCTCACCGGGCTGGGCAGCAAAGCCCTGGACACCCGTTTGCGCCAGAGCGATTTTTCGGCTGACGCCCAGGGTGCCGGTGTGCCGTGGCTTGGCATGCCGATCGCCGAGATCGGGCGGCTGCAGGCTGCGCTCTTCATCGGCAGCACCTTGCGCAAGGAGCAGCCGCTGCTGTCGGCACGGGTGCGGCACGGCGCCAAGGCGGGCGCGCAGATTTCCACGCTGCACGCGGCCAATGATGACTGGCTCATGCCCATGCACGAACGCATTGCTGCGGCGCCGAGCCAATGGGTTGCTGAACTGGCCGGCGTGGCCAGCGCCGTGGCCCAGATCAAGGGCATCACCGTACCCGCTGCGATCGAGTTCGCCGGGTCGCCAAGCGAACAAGCCCAGGCCATCGCCCGAAGCCTGCTTGGCGCTGAGCGCAAGGCCGTGTTCCTGGGCGATGCAGCCGTGCAACACGACCAGAGCGCCGTATTGCGAGCCCTGGCCCAATGGATCGCCCACGAAGTCGGCGGCGTGTGCGGCGACTTGACGGAGGCGGCCAACACGGTCGGTGCGGCGTTGTTGGGGGTTTCACCCCTGGCCCCGGGCCGTGACGTGGCGCAGATCGCAGCGCAATCGCCGCGTGCCATGATGTTGTTCGGGGTGGAGCCCGAAGAAGACTGTGCAAACCCCGAGGCCCTGGCCCGCGCGTTGAAGCAGGCCGAGTTCATCGTGTCGTTCAGCCCCTTCGTGAATGCGGCCGAGGGCTACGCCCATGTCATGTTGCCGATCGCGCCCTACACCGAAACGGCAGGCAGCCTGGTGAGCGCCGAAGGCCGGCTGCAGAGTTTCAATCCGGTCGTGCAGCCCCTGGGCGAAACCCGTCCGGGCTGGAAAGTGTTGCGCGTTCTGGGCAATCTGTTCGAACTGCAAGGCTTCGATTACCAGAGCACGGCTGAGATTCGCACCGAGGCGTTTGCCGCCCTGGGCGGCGCCGATCAGATCGGGGCGCACTTGTCGGCGTCCAGCGCCCTTGCGCTGCCGGCGCAATTGCAGAGCCGCGCCGCCCCTGCGGTCGAGCGTTTCGCCCCGGTGCCGATCTATTCGAGCGACGCGATCGTGCGCCGCGCCCCCAGCCTGCAGCGCACGCGCGATGCTCGCAACGCGCGCATGGTGGGTGTGTCCGCCGCGCTCTGGGAGCAACTGGGCTTGCAGAACGGTGATTCGGTGCGCGTGAAGTCGGGAGCGAATGCCGTCATATTGCCGGCGCGCCGCGATGCTGCGCTGGCACCTACCGTGGTGAGCATTCCCGCCGCCTGGTCCGAAGCTGCTGTGCTGGGCGCGATGTTCGGTGCGGTACAGGTCGAGCGGGTGGGCTCGGCATCTGCGGTTGCTGCCGGTGCCAACGCAAGCCCCGAAAAGGTCTGAGATGAAACATCCGAGGCTTTCACAAAGTTCGCCAAGTTGTCCCTCTCCCAAGGGGGATGAAGCGCGCCTGGCGCGGTCCTACGCATCCTGCTGACTATGCTCGAATCCTTCAACCAAGGCGGACTTTCCCTGCTCGGGCCGATGGCCTGGCCGATCGTCTGGAATCTGATCAAGATCGTCGTCATCGTCGCGCCGTTGATGGGCGCTGTGGCGTATCTCACACTCTGGGAACGCAAGCTGATCGGCTGGATTCAGATCCGCATCGGCCCCAACCGCGTGGGGCCCTTCGGCCTGCTGCAGCCGGTGGCTGATGGCCTGAAGCTTCTGCTCAAGGAAATCGTCATTCCGTTCCGCTCGAACAAGCGGCTGTTCCTGCTGGGGCCGGTCATGACCATCATGCCCGCCTTGGCAGCCTGGGCGGTCATCCCGTTCGGCCCCGACGTCGCCCTGGCCAATGTGAACGCCGGGCTGCTTCTGCTTCTGGCGCTGACTTCGCTCGAGGTCTACGGTGTGATCATCGCCGGCTGGGCTTCCAACTCCAAATACGCCTTCCTGGGGGCCATGCGCGCCTCGGCGCAGATGGTGAGCTACGAGATCGCGATGGGTTTCGCCATGGTCATCGTGCTCATGGTGTCGGGCAGCCTGAACATGACCGAAATCGTGATGGGGCAGACCCACGGCACGTTCGCGTCCATGGGGCTGAACTTCCTCTCCTGGAACTGGTTGCCGCTGCTGCCCATCTTTGTGGTGTATTTCATCGCCGGGGTGGCCGAGACCAATCGCGCGCCGTTCGACGTGGTGGAAGGCGAATCGGAAATCGTCGCCGGCCACATGGTCGAGTATTCGGGCATGGCGTTTGCCATGTTCTTCCTGGCCGAATACGCCAACATGATCCTGATCTCCATCCTCACCACGGTCATGTTCCTGGGCGGCTGGGATGCGCCGGTGGCCTTCCTGGGTTTCATTCCGGGGTGGATCTGGCTGGGCATCAAGACCTTTGTCGTGGTCAGCATGTTCCTCTGGCTGCGAGCGACCTTTCCGCGTTATCGCTACGACCAGATCATGCGCCTGGGCTGGAAGATCTTCATTCCCGTCACCCTCATCTGGCTTGTCGTCGTGGCCGCCTGGATGCAAACCCCCTGGACTATCTGGAAGTGAGGCAGACCCATGGCCGCTTTGCGTGACACCTTCAACAGCTTTTTCCTGGTCGAACTCTTCAAGGGCCTAGCTCTGACTGGCAAATATGCCTTCAAGAGCAAGATCACCGTGCAGTATCCGGAAGAGAAGACGCCGCTGTCGCCGCGATTTCGCGGTCTGCATGCGCTGCGCCGCTACCCCAACGGGGAAGAGCGCTGCATTGCCTGCAAACTGTGCGAGGCCGTCTGCCCGGCGCTGGCCATCACCATCGAATCGGAGCAGCGCGACGATGGCACGCGCCGCACAAGCCGCTACGACATCGATCTGACCAAGTGCATTTTCTGCGGCCTGTGCGAAGAGAGCTGCCCGGTGGACTCGATCGTCGAGACGCCCATTTTCGAATACCACGGGGAGAAGCGCGGCGATCTCTACTTCACCAAAGAGATGCTGCTGGCCGTGGGTGACCGCTATGAGAAAGACATCGCCGCCACCAAGGAGGCCGACGCCCCATACCGCTGATCGCCGCAAGCCCGCCGCCGTTGAAGGCGGGCAGCTGGCGGACTTCCCCACCGTTTCAATGCCTGCGGTTCTCGCCGCGGCAAAGCCTCTGCTGTGACCATGGACGTTCAAACCATCCTGTTCTACGTGTTCTCCGCCGTGCTGCTGTTCGCAGCGCTGCGGGTGATCACGGCGCGTAACCCGGTGCACTCCGCGCTCTATCTGGTGCTGGCGTTTTTCCAGATGTCCGCCATCTGGCTGCTGCTGCGCGCCGAGTTCCTCGCCATCGTGCTGGTCCTGGTCTATGTGGGGGCAGTGATGGTGCTGTTCCTCTTCGTCGTGATGATGCTCGACATCAATCTCGACAGCCTGCGCAAGGGTTTCTGGCGCTACTTTCCGGTCGCGGCGCTGGTCGGCGTGCTCATCGTGCTGGAAATGGCGGCTGTGCTGATGCAGGGCTTTCAGATCGGCGGCATGACCCGCGCCGCCCAGGTCGGCGCAGCAGTGTCTGCCGATAATCCGCTCACGCATCTGTCCAACACCCGCGCGCTGGGCGTGGTGCTGTATTCGCAATACCTGTTCGCTGTCGAGATCGCGGCGGTCATCCTGCTGGTGGCCATCATTGCCGCCATCGCGCTGACGCTGCGCAAGCGCAAGGATGTGCGGCACATGCCGGTGTCCGAACAGCTCAAGGCCCGCCGCGCCGATCGCGTGCGCCTGGTCTCCATGCCCGCCCAACCCAAGGAGTAAGCCATGCTCGGATCATTGACCCTGGCGCATTACCTGGTGCTTGGCGCCATCCTGTTCGCCATTTCGGTGGTGGGTATTTTTCTCAATCGCCGCAACCTCATCGTCATCCTGATGGCGATCGAATTGATGCTGCTGGCGGTGAACCTGAATTTCATCGCGTTCTCCCATTACCTGCAGGATTTTTCCGGGCAGGTGTTCGTGTTCTTCATTCTGACCGTCGCCGCGGCGGAGTCGGCCATTGGCCTGGCCATCCTGGTCGTGCTGTTCCGCAACCTCAACACCATCGACGTCGAAGAACTCGACCAACTCAAGGGCTGAGTCCATGCAAGCCACGCTGAACCCCACCCTGTTGCTGGTCATCGCACTGGCACCGCTGGTTTCCTCCATCATCGTCGGGCTGTTCGGGCGCACGATCGGGCGCTCGGCGTCGCACTGGCTGACCACGCTTTCAGTCGGGCTGTCGTTCGTGCTGTCGCTCGTGGTGCTGAACGACGTGATCCACGGTGCCCGCTTCAACGCCACCATCTACGACTGGATGATGGTGGGCAAGCTGCATATGGAAATCGGCTTCATGATCGACGGCCTGTCCGCGCTGATGATGACGGTCGTGACCTTCGTGTCGTTCATGGTGCATATCTACACCATCGGCTACATGGCCGACGACGACGGTTATCAGCGCTTCTTCAGCTATATCTCGCTGTTCACCTTCTCCATGCTGATGCTGGTGATGAGCAACAACATGCTGCAGTTGTTCTTCGGCTGGGAGGCCGTGGGTCTGGTGTCGTATCTGCTGATCGGCTTCTGGTTCACCAAGCCCACGGCGGTGTTCGCCAATATGAAGGCCTTCATCGTCAACCGCGTGGGCGATTTCGGCTTCATCCTGGGCATCGGTCTGCTGGCCGCCTACACGGGCAGCCTCAACTACACGGAGATTTTCGCCAAGGGACCGGAGCTGGCGCTGCTGCATCTGCCGGGTACCGACTGGATGTTGATCACCGTAGCCTGCATTGCCTTGTTCATCGGCGCGATGGGCAAGAGCGCGCAGTTCCCGCTGCATGTCTGGCTGCCCGATTCGATGGAAGGCCCGACGCCGATTTCCGCCCTCATCCACGCGGCCACGATGGTGACCGCCGGCATCTTCATGGTGGCGCGCATGTCGCCGCTGTTCGAGCTGTCGAACACGGCGCTGTCCTTCATTCTGGTGATCGGCGCCATCACGGCGCTCTTCATGGGCTTTCTCGGCGTCATCCAGAACGACATCAAGCGCGTCATCGCCTACTCCACGCTGTCGCAGCTCGGCTATATGACCGTGGCGCTGGGGGCTTCAGCCTATTCCGTGGCGATCTTCCATCTGATGACCCACGCCTTCTTCAAGGCGCTGCTCTTCCTCGGGGCCGGTTCGGTGATTCTGGGCATGCATCACGATCAGGACATCCGTCACATGGGCGGGTTGCGCAAATACATGCCGATCACCTGGATCACCTTCCTGATCGGTACCCTCGCGCTGACCGGCACGCCGTTCTTCGCCGGGTTCTACTCGAAGGACAGCATCATCGAGGCGGTGCATGCCAGCGACCTTCCGGGCTCGGGGTTTGCCTATTTCGCCGTGGTGGCCAGTGTGTTCGTCACCGCGCTCTACAGCTTCCGCCTGTATTTCCTGGTGTTCCATGGCAAGGAGCGCTTCCGTGAGGCGCATCATGAGCACGGCCATGGCCATGACGCGCACGGCCATCATGGTGGCGAGCCGCACGAGTCGCCGTGGGTCGTGACCTTTCCGCTGATCATGCTGGCCATCCCGTCGGCGGTGGCGGGTTACTTCCTCATCCAGCCGCTGCTGTACGGACATTTCTTCCAGGGCGCGATCTACGTCAACGCCGCCGCGCACCCGGCCATGACCGATCTGGCCGAGCATTTCCATGGGGCCTTGGCCATGACGCTGCATGGCTTTACCACCCTGCCGCTGTGGCTTGCGATCGCCGGCTTCGCCACCGCGTACTACGCCTACATGGTGAACCTGAATTTCCCGCGTACCGTGCAGCGCGCCCTCGGCCCCATCTACACCCTTCTCGATCACAACTACTACTTCGACTGGTTCAACGAGCATGTGCTGTCCGCCGCCGCGCGTCTGCTGGGCACCGGCCTGTGGAAGGGCGGCGACGTGGGACTGATCGATGGCCTGCTGGTCAACGGCACGGCCCGCGTGGTCGGCTGGAGCGCACGGCTGGTGCGGCTGGTGCAGACCGGCTACATCTATTACTACGCCCTGGCGATGATTGCCGGCGTGGTGGTGTTCATGGGCTATTTTGTTCCGGGCAAGCTGTTGTCCGGCTGGTTCATCAGATAACAGCGAAGCGCGATACAAGAATGCAATCTCTTCCTCTGCTCAGTCTGTCCATCTGGATTCCCATCGCCTTCGGTGTCGTCTTGCTCTTCGTTCAGGGAGAGCAGCGCGCCAACGCAGCGCGTTGGCTGGCGCTGATCGGTTCGCTGATCGCCTTTCTCGTCACCTTGCCGCTGATCAGCGGGTTCGACAGCGCGCAGGCGGGCATGCAGTTTGTCGAGTCCGTACCCTGGATCCGACCCTTCAACATCAACTACGCCCTGGGCATCG
>JAJTBQ010000111.1 GCA_021286835.1 Thiomonas sp. | reverse complement strand
TATGTCGACGAGCATTCGCAGCGTGTGCGCCCCGTCATGTTGCACCGCGCGATCGTAGGTTCGATGGAGCGCTTCATCGGCGTGCTGATCGAGCACTACGCAGGTGCCATGCCGTTGTGGCTCGCTCCGGTGCAGGCGGTCGTCATGAACATCACCGATGCGCAGTCGGATTACGCACGCTCTGTTGCACAAGCGCTGACAAAACAAGGCTTTAGAGTCGAGTTGGATTTGCGCAACGAAAAAATCAACTATAAAATACGCGAGAATGCATTGAGCAAAGTGCCTTATTTGCTCGTGGTCGGAGACCAAGAGCGCGCCGCAGGAACAATCGCGGTCAGGGCACGAGGCAATGTCAACCTCGGGGTGCTGTCCCTGGAGGCGCTGACGCAGAAACTTTCCCAGGAAGTGCAGTCGCGCGGACACGACCGTCAGTAGGCATGCGGTTCTGGCAGCACATTGTTTGTATGAATTGAAAGGTTTGAGCCATCGCTACGTTCCAAAGCCGTAATACACCGGAGAAACGCGCCCACCGTCTGAATCGCGAAATCACGCTCTCTGAGCTCCGTCTTATAGGGCCGGAGGGCGAGGCCATCGGAGTGGTTTCTCTTGCCGAGGCGCTCAAGCTTGCTGAGCAGCATGATGTGGACCTGGTGGAGATTGCGCCCACCGCATCGCCTCCGGTCTGTCGTTTGATGGATTACGGCAAGTTCAAGTACGAAGAACAGAAAAAGAACCACGAGGCGCGGCTCAAACAAAAGCAGATCCAGATCAAGGAAGTCAAATTCCGCCCGGCAACGGACGACGGCGACTATCAGATCAAACTGCGGAATCTGCGCAGATTCCTGGAAGAAGGCGATAAGGGCAAGGTCAGCCTGCGCTTCCGCGGGCGCGAGATCACGCACCAGGATATCGGCATGCGGGTGCTTGAGCGGGTGAAGGCCGACGTGGAAGATGTGGGCCAGGTCGAGCAGATGCCGAAGTTGGAAGGGCGCCAGATGATCATGGTCATCTCGCCGAAGAAGAAAAAATAAGCGTTGTGTCGTGTCGGCCCGAGAGGGTTGGTACGGCACGCAGCAAGAAGCGAGTTCCCGCCCGCCGTGGTGGTGAACAAGCCTGTGGCGCAAGCCGCAGTAGCGAGTGTTTGTCTTAGATGGGCGAATGCCGCAAAACTCGTGTGCGTGGGCTTGAAAGTGTCTGGTTCATCGTCAGACCGCCTGCGGATATGTCATATTTAATGGAGCAATCATGCCCAAGATGAAAACCAAGAAGAGTGCCGCAAAGCGATTCCGCGTGCGTCCTGGCGGCACTGTCAAACGTGGCCAAGCGTTCAAGCGCCATATCCTGACCAAGAAAACCACCAAGAACAAGCGTCACTTGCGTGGAGCCACGGCGGTGCATGACAGCGATCTGAAGCAGATCGCCGCCATGATGCCTTTCGCCTGAAACGTCAGCCGTTTCAGCCCGAACATTCAATCAGGATAAGGAGTCTTAAATGCCTCGCGTCAAACGTGGTGTGACTGCTCGCGCACGTCACAAGAAAGTTCTCGACCTCGCCAAGGGTTTCCGCGGCCGTCGTAAAAACGTCTACCGCATCGCCAAAGAAGCGGTGATGAAGGCTGGGCAGTACGCCTATCGCGACCGTCGTGCGAAAAAGCGTGAATTCCGTTCGCTGTGGATCACCCGGATCAACGCCGCGGTGCGTCAGTCCGGCATGACCTACAGTGTGTTCATGAACGGCATGAAGAAGGCGCAGATCGAGATTGACCGCAAGGTGCTCGCCGACATGGCCGTGCATGATGCGGCTGCATTCGCCAAGATCGTCGCTCAAGTCAAGGCAGCCATGGCCTGACACATCGCCGCCTTGTGCGGTGATGTCGCGCGGTATAGAGGCCTGTTCCCACAGGCCTTTGTTCTTTGGTGGCCGTGGCGCATGTTCCTGTCCACACACTCTCGTTGTTCCAAGTCCATGAACCTTTTGCAAACCCTGATCGATCAAGCCAATGCCGAGTTCTCGCAAGCGGTTGATTCCGCCTCGCTGGAGAATGCCAAGGCGCGTTATCTGGGCAAGAGCGGTCTAGTCACCATGGAGATGAAGACGCTGGCAACGTTGTCGGCCGACGAGAAAAAGGTGCGAGGCGCGGAGATCAATCTGGCCAAGCAGGCCATCGAGAAGGCTCTGCAGCTACGACGTGAAGCGATCGAACAGGCCGCGCTCCAGGCTCAGCTGCAGGCGCAGTCGATCGACGTGACTTTGCCCGGTCGCGTCGGGAACCAAGGGGGGCTGCATCCACTGACGCGCAGCTGGATGCGGATGGAGCAGATCTTCCGGTCCATGGGGTTCGAGGTGGCCGACGGTCCGGAGATCGAAGACGACTGGACCAACTTCACGGCGCTGAATTCCCCGCAGAATCACCCGGCTCGCTCGATGCAGGACACTTTCTATGTCGACGCCAAAGACGGACATGGCCAAGCACTGTTGCTGCGCACCCATACCTCGCCGATGCAGGTTCGCCATGCCCGCGCACATGTGCAGCGGCATGCGGGGGCTGCGGAGATGCCCCCCATCAAAGTCATTGCCCCGGGACGAACCTATCGTGTGGACAGCGATGCGACGCATTCGCCCATGTTTCACCAATTCGAAGGTCTGTGGATCGACCAGAATGTTTCCATGGCTGACCTGAAGGGCACTTTCACCGGTTTTCTGAAGGCGTTCTTCGAGCGCGACGATATTCTCGTGCGCTTCCGCCCGTCCTATTTCCCCTTCACAGAGCCCTCTGCCGAGATCGACATGATGTTCGAAACCGGTCCGCTCAGGGGGCGCTGGCTGGAGCTGGCCGGATCGGGCCAGGTGCACCCAACGGTCGTGAGCAATTTCGGGCTCGACCCGGAGCGGTACATCGGATTCGCATTTGGCAGCGGTCTGGACCGCATCACGATGTTGCGGTATGGCATCTCAGATTTGCGCTTGTTTTACGAAAACGATCTGCGCTTCCTTCGGCAGTTTGCATAAATCGAGCATTCATCCTCGGCTTGTATCGTGCGGCGTGGCCGCTGATCTGAACTTCACAAAGAGTTGACCATGCAGTTTCCAGAATCCTGGTTGCGCCACTTCTGCAATCCCGACCTCACGACAGAAGCCCTGGCCGAAACCCTGACCATGGCCGGTCTGGAAGTGGAAGAGGTGCAGGCCGCCGCACCGGTATTTTCGGGCGTTGTGGTCGGACGGGTGCGTGAAGTCCAACCTCACCCCAATGCGGACAAGCTCCGCATCTGTCAGGTCGATGTCGGTCAGCAGGGGTTGCTGCAGATCGTCTGCGGGGCGCCCAACGTCGTCGCCGGCATGGTGGCGCCATGTGCGCTCATCGGCGCCGAGCTACCGCAGGAGGGGCGGGGCGTGTTTCGTATCGGCGCGGCCAAGATGCGGGGTGTGGATTCGCAAGGCATGCTGTGCTCGGCACGCGAACTTGGATTGTCATCCGATCATGGCGGGCTGCTTGCCCTGCGCGACGATCTTCAAGCAGGCGCCGATCTGCGCGAGGCCCTGGCACTCGACGAGGCGGTGTTCACCATCAAGCTCACACCCAATCTTGGGCATTGTCTCAGTGTGATGGGCGTGGCACGCGAAGTGTCTGCGGTGACGGGCGCCGTGTTCAACCAGCCGGATTTCAAGCCCATCGTGCCGTCGCTTGCGGACCGATTGCCGGTGCGCATCGAGGCGCCCGACTTATGTGGCCGTTTTTCCGGCCGCATCATTCGCGGCGTGAACGCCCGGGCCGAAACGCCTCAGTGGATGAAGACGCGACTGGAGCGCAGCGGGCAGCGGAGCATTTCGGCCTTGGTCGACATTTCCAACTATGTGATGCTGGAACTGGGACGGCCGAGCCATGTGTTCGATCTGGCCAAGATACGCGGCGCTTTGACGGTGCGCTGGGCTCGCGAGGGCGAACAGCTCGAGTTGCTGAATGGACAGACCGTCACGTTGAATGCCGATATGGGCGTGATTGCCGCCGAGAACGGCGCGGAGTCTCTGGCCGGCATCATGGGTGGAGAGTCGACAGCGGTCACCTTGGACACCACTGATATCTATCTCGAAGCCGCATTCTGGTGGCCGGATGCGATTCGGGGTCGGGCGCGTCGGCTGAATTTTTCGACCGATGCCGCAGCGCGCTTCGAGCGCGGTGTTGACTACGCGACCACCGTCGAGCATCTCGATGCGATCACCGCACTGATCCTGGACATCTGCGGTGGGCGAGCCGGTCCGGCCGACGATCAGATCACCCAGTTGCCTCAGCGTGTGCCGGTGCGCATGCGCGTGGCGCGTTGCGAGAAGGTCATCGGCATTCCCATTGGCACTGAGCGCATGGGCGAGATCTTCACGCGCCTGGGCCTGAAGGCCGAACTCGAACAGCACCGCGATGGCCCGGTGTGGATCGTGACGCCGGGCAGTGAGCGGTTCGACCTCGAAATCGAGGAAGACCTGATCGAGGAAGTGGCACGCATTCACGGCTATCAACACATTCCAACCCAGGCTCCTGTGGCTCGGCTTAGTCCGCTGCCCGTACCGGAAGGTCGACGGAGTCTGCACAGTCTGCGTTTGAAAGCGGCCGCGCTTGGCTACCAGGAGACCCTCAACTTCTCCTTCGTCGATGCGCAGTGGGAGCAGGACTTTGCAGGGCAGGGCGAGCCGATTCGACTGCTCAATCCCATCGTCTCGCAGATGTCGGTCATGCGATCCACGCTGATCGGATCTCTCGTGAACGTGTTGGCGGAGAACCTCAATCATCGTGCCAAACGATTGCGGCTGTTCGAACTGGGGCGAGTGTTCATCCGCGACGCCGCGGAGCCCGACGGACCTCTGCAGATTGCCGGCGTACGGCAACCCATGCGATTGGCCGGGCTGGCTTACGGCTCAGTGGTGCCGGTGCAATGGGCCGAGCCAGAGCGTCGTGTCGATTTCTACGACGTGAAAGCCGATGTGCAGGCCTTGTGCGAAGGGGTGGGGGCGCTGCGTTGGCAGTCCGTTCAGCACCCGGCGCTCCACCCGGGCCGCAGTGCCGAGGTGCTGCTCGATGGGCAAAGCCTGGGGGTCGTGGGCGAACTGCATCCGCAGTGGGTCCAGCGGTATCAGCTGCCATTTGCCCCCGTCGTTTTTGAACTCGATGCGGGTGCGCTCCAGAATCAGCAACTGCCGGCGTTTGAGATCATCAATCGCGTACCCGCCGTGCAGCGAGATCTCGCGTTCCAGGTTCCGGCCACGATCACCTTTGCCCAGATGCAGGAAGCGGTACAAACCGCCATTCAGAACGCCCCGGTTTGCGGCATCATCCGTGAGGCGCAACTGTTCGATGTCTTCAATCCGCCGGGAGAGTCGGCGACGAGAAGCATGGCGTTCCGCCTGCAGCTGCAGGATCAGCAGACCTTGACCGACGAACGGGTTGACGCCGCTTGCCATGCCTTGGTTTCCGCAGTCACGAAGGCGACAGGCGCAGAACTCAGAAGCTGATGTCGGCAGCCACAACAAGAAGCACAGCACACAGGAGGGCACATGGCGCGCATACAGATCGAATCGGTGCAGACACCGACGCTGACCAAGGCAGAACTCGCCGAGCAGCTTTACGAACGCATCGGCCTCAACAAGCGCGAGTCAAAGGACATGGTCGACGCTTTTTTTGATCAGATCCGGGATGCACTGGGACGCGGGGAAGACGTCAAGCTTTCAGGCTTTGGGCACTTCCAGCTGCGCGAAAAAGCGCAGCGGCCTGGCCGCAACCCCCGCACGGGTGAGATCATTCCGATTGCTGCGCGGCGAGTGGTCATCTTCCATGCCAGTCACAAGTTCAAGCACCAACTGCAGAGCGACGCGGTGATCGAGTTCTCTTGAACATGGCCTTGAGGCCGACGTGAAAGTGGCAAACAGCCCGAAGACCAAAGACATCCCGCAAGCGCAGGATTTCCTGAGAAGAACCCGAAGCGCATCCTGCTGACTTGTTCGTCGAACCTTGAGCCTTTGGTCGCTTGCAGGCGATGCGGCAAAATGCGAGCTTGAGTCGGCCTCATTCATTCTGTCCATCGCAGCCACCGACGTGTTAGGCCCTTGCTCCATCCACTCAATGCCATGAGCGCAGTCCCAGCTTTGCCGCCCATCCCAGCCAAACGCTACTTCACCATCGGAGAAGTCAGCGAGCTGTGCGGTGTTAAATCGCATGTACTGCGCTACTGGGAGCAAGAGTTTGCGCAGCTGCGGCCGATGAAACGAAGAGGCAATCGTCGCTACTACCAGCATCACGAAGTCCTGCTGATTCGCCGCATTCGCGAACTGCTGTACGAACAGGGCTTCACCATCAGTGGCGCGCGCGCCCGGCTTGGAGCGGGAGCGGCCGACGAGTCCCATGAGAGCGGAACGCATCAGGAGGCCGTCGATCAGCCGAACCACTCCTTGCTGCCTCCCGTTCACGACATTGGCGAACTGCGCGCAGAACTGCTCGCCATCCGAAGATGTTTGATCGATCGTTGAATAATGGTGTAAGATTGCATGCTTTGGTCGTCGGGGCGTAGCGCAGCCTGGTAGCGCACCTGCATGGGGTGCAGGGGGTCGGA
>JAJTBQ010000110.1 GCA_021286835.1 Thiomonas sp. | reverse complement strand
GCGGCCGGATAGTGGAAATGCACCGGGCCATCGGGCTCGCCCCGCACGAACTGGTGCACCAGCGGATCGGTGCTCTCCCGCATCTGTTGCGGCGTCCCGTGTGCGATCAGACTGCCATTGCCCAGGATATAGACATAGTCGGCGATGTCAAAAGTGACTTCGACGTCGTGCGAAACCACGATGCTGGTGAGTCCCAGCGCGTCGTTGAGACGGCGGATCAAACGGGCTGAAATGCCCAGCGAGATGGGATCGAGACCGGCGAAGGGTTCGTCATACATCACCAGCGCCGGATCGAGGGCGATGGCTCGCGCCATGGCCACCCGTCGCGCCATGCCTCCAGAGAGTTCGGCCGGGAGCAGGTCGCGCGCACCGCGCAGGCCCACCGCGTTGAGCTTCATCAGCACCAGATCGCGAATCATCGACTCGGGCAGATCGGTGTGCTCGCGCAAGGGAAACGCCACGTTGTCGAACACGGTCATGTCCGTGAACAGGGCACCGAACTGAAACAGCATGCCCATGCGCCGACGCATGGCGAAAATCTGCGCCTGCGAAGCGCCGGCCAGATCCTGGCCTTCGAAGCGCACCGAGCCGCGTTGCGGCTTGACCTGCCCGCCGATCAGTCGCAGCAGCGTGGTCTTCCCGCCTCCCGACGCGCCCATGACCGCGACGACCTGACCACGAGGGATGGTCATGTCGATCTGCCGCAGAATCAGGCGCTCGCCATAGCCAAAATCGAGCGAATCGATCTGAACGATGACAGGGGCGGAGGAAACGGGCATAGGATCTCGAAGGTCTGCGCTCAGGCCACGCGCCTTGCAGCGCCAAACACCGGGCAGGCATGGAAAACGGGTTGGAACGCGCCATTCTAGGGATTTCCCGAGCAAGGCGCCGAGCACCGCCCAAGCCTGCTGACGCCTCCCTGATCGCCCCGAGAAAACCCATCCCCATGCCTGGCCCAACCGCTGATTTCTGGAACGAACGCTTTCGCACCCACACCACAGGCTGGGACCGCGGCGCGGTCCATCCCCAACTCCTGCACTGGCTTGCCGATTCGACGCTGAAGCCCTGCCGCATTCTGGTGCCTGGCTGCGGCGCGGGCCACGAAGTCTTGCACCTCGCGGCCGCCGGATTCGAGGTCACGGCGCTGGACTACGCCGAGCAGGCCGTCGGCCTACTCACCCAGCGCCTGCGTGAACAGGGCTTGAAAGCAACAGTCCTCCAGGCTGACGTGCGACAGTGGCATGCCGCGCAACCGTTCGAGGCCATCTGGGAGCAGACCTGCCTGTGCGCGCTCTACCCAGACGACTGGGCCGCCTACGCCGCACGGCTGCACCAGTGGCTTGCACCGCAGGGCCAGCTGTTCGCCCTGTTCATGCAGTCGCCAAAGCCCGGTGCGGAAGACGGCTGGATCCAGGGGCCGCCCTATCACTGCGACATTCTGGCCATGCGCGCCCTATTTCCCTGCGACCGATGGCGGTGGCCGAAGCCTCCCTATGCCCGGGTGCCACACCCCGGCGGCTCCGCCGAACTGGCGCTGACCCTTGAACCGATTCAGCCCGGTGCGCAGGTGTAGCCGTTGCCGGGGGGGACAACGGCGGGGGAACAGCGGGTCGCAATCGGCTTTGCCGCGGCCTTGGGATGCGGGGCGCGAAATTCCCAGGCCCGCAAGCGCTCCGCATCCAGAATTTCAACCCCACCGTAACGCAACTGCAGTACGCCATCGGCTTCCAGCCGCTGGAACGCCTGATTCACGCGTTGCCGCGACAAGCGACACAACTGGCCGATTTCGGACTGCGTCACCCGCAGCGCCCCGCCATTGGCCCCGGCGAGCGGATGGAACAAATGCCGCAAGGTGCGAGCCACATTCGACTCGGCACCGATCTGCTGCCCATCCAAGGCCTGCAAGGTCATAAGCTCGAGGCGGTCATTGAGCTGCTGCAGCAAGAAATGATTGAACAGGATATTGCGCTCCAGCAGCCAAAGAAAGGTCTCGCGGGGCACCAGCGCCAGTTCGCAGGTCCGAATGGCCACGGCCTGGTAGCGCCAGACTCCTCGCCTCATCAGGGTGCCCTCGCCGAACCATCCCCCGGCACCCACACCGGAGTAAACCAGTGGCTTGCCACTGGTCGTCGTCACGGTGAACTTCGCGAGCCCTGACATCATGCCGACCCAATGCAGCGCGGGCTCGCCCAAAGGCTGCAGGACTTCCCCGGCAGGAACCGTCTGATAACCCACTTCGGAGGCCACTCGGGACTTTTCGTGCGGCTGCAAGCGCTCCCACCACCCGCTTCGTGCCGCCCAGATTGGAGTCTTGATGTCGTTCATTGGCATGGTTTCTGGTTCTGGGCCAGGCTCTATGCTCGCGCCTTTTGAACGCCATCGACACCGCAATTTGTAACGATTATGTCTGAACGCAAAGACAGCCATAAAAAAACCGGGCCAAGGCCCGGTGATTTTGTTGCACCTTTTACCGCAACAGTCAAGCAGTGCTTTCTTGATGTTCAGATCAGGAAAGACTCCTTGCTCTTGCCGCTGTCGACGGCACTCTGAAGCCAGCGCGGCATCTTGCCACGACCCGTCCAGGTTTCTCCGGTTTGCGCATTGCGATACTTCGGAGCAACCGTCGAGCCTTTGGCCGAGCCGCCGACACGACGCGAGCCCAGGTCCGCCAAGGTAATGCCGTATTCGTCCATTTTCGCGCGAATATCGCTCACCACCGCGGCGATCTCTGCCTTGCGCTGGGCCTCGGCCTGCTGTTTCAGGGCCTCAATCTGGGATTGCAATTCCTTATACGTGGCCATTCGCATCTTCTCCTGTGTTGAAAATTCAATTGTGTCCCATCATACGTCAAAAATGAAAATAAAAAAGCCCGCGAGAAGCGGGCTTATTCAAAACGGGTTCATTGAATCAGGAAATCACTCAATGGCCTTGGTGATATCTTCAACCACTTTTTTCGCATCACCGAACACCATCATGGTCTTGTCCATGTAAAACAGTTCGTTATCAAGCCCCGCATAACCCGCAGCCATGGATCGCTTGTTCACAATGACGGTCTTGGCCTTGTAGGCCTCCAGAATCGGCATGCCGGCAATGGGCGATTTGGGATCGGTCTTCGCCGCCGGGTTGACCACGTCGTTGGCGCCCAGAATCACGGCGACATCGGCCTGGCCGAATTCCGGATTGATGTCATCCATTTCAAACACCTGGTCATACGGTACCTCGGCTTCCGCCAACAGCACATTCATATGGCCCGGCATACGTCCTGCCACCGGATGAATCGCATATTGCACTTTCACGCCATGCTCGGTGAGTTTCTGCGCCAACTCCTTCACGGCATGCTGCGCCCGAGCCACGGCCAGACCATAACCTGGGACGATGATGACGGTTTCCGCATTGGAAAGCAGAAAGGCGGCGTCATCCGGGCTGCCCGACTTCACCGCGCGCTGCTGTGTCTGGACTGCGCCCACCGAAGCCTCGGCCCCGAATCCACCGAGAATCACACTGATGAACGAGCGATTCATCGCCTTGCACATGATGTAGCTCAGAATCGCACCCGACGATCCCACCAGCGAACCGGCGATGATGAGCATATTGTTTTCAAGCGAAAAACCAATGCCTGCCGCGGCCCAGCCGGAATAGCTGTTGAGCATCGACACCACCACGGGCATGTCGGCGCCGCCGATCGGGATAATGATCAGCACGCCCAGCACAAAGGCCAGCGCCATCATGATGAGGAAAGGCGTCCACGACAAGGTGGTGAAAAACGCGATGCCGCAGGCAATCGCCGCAAGGCCGATCACCAGATTCACCCAGTGCTGGGCCGGGAAGCGCACCGGAGCGCCTTGAAACAAACGGAATTTGTAGCGCCCGGACAATTTGCCGAAAGCAATCACCGAGCCGCTGAACGTCACCGCACCGATGATGGTGCCGATGAACAGCTCGATGCGGTTGCCCGGAGGCAGCGGATCGCCAGCCGCCTGGACGATGCCGAACGCATGCGGCTCAGCCACCGCCGCCACCGCGATGAACACGGCGGCCAGGCCAATCATGCTGTGCATGAAGGCAACAAGCTCGGGCATTTTGGTCATCTCGACGCGGTTGGCCATCACGGCGCCAATGCCGCCGCCAATGACCAGGCCCAGGAGCACATAACTGAGCCCAAGCGCGCCGGCATCCCCACCGATCTTGATGATCAGGGCCACGGTGGTGAATACCGCGATGGCCATGCCCACCATGCCAAAAACATTGCCGCGGCGGCTCGTGGTCGGGTGTGACAAACCCTTGAGCGCCTGAATGAAAAACACTGCTGCGAGCAAATACAGCAGGGTCACGAGATTCATGCTGAGTGTCATAAATGGAGTCCTTGATGCTGCGCGTCGTCCGCCACTTGCCAAAAAACAGGGGATCCGGTTGATGGCGCGGCTGGAAACGTCGGTAATCCGTTGGAATGGGGTTTACTTCTTGTCGGCTGTTTTCTTCTTGAACATGGCCAGCATGCGACGCGTCACCAGAAAACCGCCGAAGACATTCACCGCGGCCAGCGCAACCGCGAGCGTGCCCATCACCTTGCCCAGCGGGGTGACGGTCAATGCCGCCGCCAGCATGGCACCCACGATGATGATGGCGGAAATGGCATTGGTCACGGCCATCAATGGCGTGTGCAAGGCCGGCGTGACATTCCACACCACGTGATAGCCCACATAGATCGCCAAAACAAAAATGGTGAGGTTGATCACCAGAGGAGAGATTTCATGCATGGTTCAGTCCTTGTTCAGGATGGAAAGGGTTGAAGTAGCAGGGACTCAAGCGGTCTTGCGCAGCAACTGCCCATCGCGACACATCAGGCAGGCGGCAACGATGTCGTCTTCCATATTCACTACAAAGCCCTTTTCCTTGTCGAACACTAGCTTCAGAAAATCCAGGACATTACGCGCATACAGGGCCGAAGCATCCGCGGCGACAAGGGCGGGCAGATTGGTTTCACCCACCAGGGTGACGCCATGTTTGACCACGATCTTGCCGGCTTCGGTCAGCGGGCAATTCCCGCCCTGGGCAGCGGCCATATCGATAATCACCGAGCCCGGCTTCATCGACCGGACCATGTCTTCGGTAATCAAGACGGGCGCGCGGCGACCGGGAATGAGCGCGGTGGAAATCACCACATTCGCCTGCTTGACCCGCTCGGCGACCATGGCCGACTGGCGCTGCATCCAGCTCGCGGGCATGGGCCGCGCATAACCCCCCACGCCTTGCGCAATATCGCGCTCCTCGTCGGTTTCAAACGGGACATCGATGAATTTCGCCCCCAGGGATTCCACCTGTTCCTTCACCGCCGGGCGCACGTCCGATGCCTCGATGACCGCTCCTAGGCGCTTGGCGGTGGCGATGGCCTGCAGACCCGCCACACCCGCGCCCAGAATCACCACCCGCGCGGCCTTGACCGTACCGGCCGCCGTCATCAGCATGGGCATGAAGCGCTGGTAGATATTGGCGGCGAGCATGACGGCCTTGTAGCCGCCGATATTGGCCTGGCTGGACAGCACGTCCATGCTCTGCGCGCGCGAGGTGCGCGGCGCGGCTTCGAGCGCGAAGGCCGTCAGGCCCGCCGCAGTCATGGCCTGGAGCCCGTCGGTATTGAACGGATCGAGCATGCCGACCAGCACGGTGGCGGGCTTCATCAGCCCGATCTCCTCGGCCGTTGGCGGGCGGACCTTGAGCACCATGTCGGCCGCAAAAGCTTCGTCCCGGCTGGCGATGGTGGCGCCCACGGCGATGTAATCTGCGTCCGGGGCATCTGCGCGCAGGCCAGCATCAGCCTGTACCACGACGGTGTGCCCCTGGGCGATGAGTTTCTTGACTGTTTCCGGTGTTGCTGCAACACGGGCTTCGCCGGCCAAAGTTTCTGCCGGAATGCCGATACGCATGGAGTCTCTCCTTTGAAGTCTGCTCTGTCGGGGCGTGAACGCAGCACGAACACGACGTTGTTTCAGCCCCCCTCACTCGCGCCCCATCGGCTTGTATGAGCCACGGAAGCGAACACGGCATTATCTCGCGTTTTCCCTAAGATTGCTCCCGCGCAATTTACGTACATCCGGAAATCTCTTTTGCCTTTTTTAATACTCCCAGAGGCATTCCATTTCTCCTCGTCGATTCTCATCATGCAAGCCCATCTTTCTGCGCGCCCGCGCGTGACCGTTGCCGCCATCGTCGAACAGGCGGGTCGTTTTCTGCTCGTCGAGGAGCAGACGCAGGACGGGCTTCGGCTGAATCAGCCCGCCGGTCACCTGGAAATCGGAGAAAGCCCGCAGCAGGCCGTCATCCGCGAGGCGCTGGAAGAAACCGGCCGGGCGTTCACGCCGAGCGGTCTGGTGGGCGTCTATCTGTCGCGCACCCGGCGGGACAGCCAGGATGTGAGCTATCTGCGCCTGGCCTTCTGTGGCGAGGTGTCCGAGGCCGACGGCGAGCGCGAGTTGGATGAGGGCATCGTGCGCACCCTGTGGATGGATGTCGATGCCATCCGGGCCAGCGCCCACCGGCATCGCAGCCCTCTGGTGCTGCGCTGTGTGGAGGATTACCTGAGCGGGCAGCGCTACCCCCTGGACCTGGTCGCCACCGATCCC
>JAJTBQ010000109.1 GCA_021286835.1 Thiomonas sp. | reverse complement strand
TCGCCGACGGCCCGCGCCAGCACCTTCTCGACGGCATGACGCACGGCCTGGTGGACGGCGGAGCTGTCCCGAAAGCGAACCTCGGATTTGGCCGGATGCACGTTCACATCCACCAGTTCGGACGGCAGGTCGATCAACAGGGCGTACTGCGGCTGCAGCGCGCCATGCAGCACGTCGGCATAGGCGGCGCGCACGCCATGAGCCACGGTGCGGTCGCGCACCCAGCGGTTGTTGACGATGATGTGCTGCACGTCCGCGCGGGCGCGCGCTGCCGTGGGCTTGCAGACCAGGCCACGCAAGGCGAGCGGGCCGATCTGCATGGCGAGGGGCAAGGCATGCGCGCTGAACGACTCGCCCAGCACGGCTGCCAGGCGATCCAGGCCGTGGGCCGAGGGGTCGCGGTCGAAGTGCAGTTTGAGTTGCCCGTCATGCCAGAGCCGCAGGGCGATGTTCGGATGGGCGATGGCGGTGCGCTTGAACACGTCCGCGCACCAGGCGTATTCGGTCTGGGGTGATTTGAGAAACTTCCGTCGTGCGGGCAGGTTGAAGAACAATTGCCGCAGGCTCACGCGCGTTCCCGGCTGGGCGGCGGTGGGTTGCACCTGCCGGACCTGGCCTGCGCTGGCCTGGATGCGGGCGCCATCGCCACCCGCGCGGCGGCTGATGATCTCGAGTTCCGCGACGGCCGCCATCGCGGCGAGCGCCTCGCCCCGGAAACCGAGATGGGCCGCATGATGCAACTCCTCGAGATCGGCAATCTTGCTGGTGGCGTGGCGCAGCAGGGCCAGGGGCAGTTCTTCGGCAGGAATGCCGCAACCGTCGTCTTCGACTTGCACGCAGCCCATGCCGCCTTGTTCGAGGCGCACGGTGATGGCGCGGGCGCCGGAATCGATGGCATTGTCGAGCAGTTCGCGCAAGGCCGAGGCCGGGCGCTCGATGACTTCGCCGGCGGCGATCTGACTGATGAGCACGTCCGGGAGGGGACGGATCGGGCGTTGGGGTTGCAACAAGGTGGGGAATGGCAGGTATGCACTGGCCTGTTTGTGCGGCTTTGGAGCTTCCCGCGCGACAAGCGAAAAGCAGGGGCATCGGCGCTCAGTATACTTTTCAGGCTGCCTCCACCGAGCGCGGTGGCAGGGCTCCGTTCAGGGATCTGGCCGCCAGACATCGCGGCGTCAAACGCACTTGGGCCTGTACATCCCTTTTCCCCTGCAAACCGCATGGAACTCCACTCTCTCATTGATCTCATCCTGCACTTCGATGTGCATCTGGCCCAGTTCATTGCGGCCTATGGCCCGTGGGTCTACGGGCTGCTCTTCGGCATCGTCTTCGTCGAAACAGGGCTGGTCATCATGCCCTTCCTGCCGGGCGATTCCATGCTGTTCGTGGTGGGCGCCTTTGCCGCCACGGGAGCGTTGAGCCTGCCGGGCGTGATCGCCGTACTGTGGCTGGGCGCCGTGCTGGGAGACAGCCTGAACTATCAGATCGGCAAGGCCATCGGCCACAAGGTCTTTGCCTGGCCGGATTCGCGGTGGTTCAACCGCAGGGCGTTCGACAAGGCGCACGCCTTCTACGAGAAGTACGGTGGCATCACCATCGTCGCGGCGCGGTTCATGCCCTTCATCCGCACCTTCGCCCCGTTTGTCGCGGGCGTTGCGGAGATGTCCTACGCCAAGTTCCTGGCGTACAACGTTCTGGGAGCGACGCTTTGGGTGGGCCTGCTCGTCATGGCGGGCTATCTGTTCGGCAATATTCCATGGATCAAACAAAACCTGGGCATGATGACCATCGGCATCATCGTGCTTTCGCTGCTGCCGGCGGTGTGGGGATGGTGGAAGTCGCGTCAGCAGTCGGCAACGGTCTGAGACGGTGTGAAGCCTTCTGTTTTGGGCGCGCTTCTCGGTCACGCCGAATTCATTCACACCTTCTGAGCGTTGCCCTGCAATTTCACTGCAGGGCGCCCCGAAGCAGGCCCACGGCCAGCCCTTCGATGGCGAAGGTCTGATTCGCGTCGACCCGGATGGGTGCGAATTCAGGATTGGCCGGCAGGAGTTCGATGTGATCGGCGTGGGTTTTGAGGCGCTTGACCGTGACTTCATCGCCGATGCGGGCGACCACGATCTGTCCGTTCTGGGCCGTCGGGCTGCTTTTGACGGCCAGCATGTCGCCATCGAGGATGCCGGCGTCGCGCATGCTCATGCCGCGCACCTTGAGCAGGTAATCGGGGCGGACCGTGAACGTGGCGGGGTCGAGGGTCAGCGTCTGTTCGATGTGCTCTTGCGCCAGGATGGGGTGCCCCGCGGCGACCCGACCAACCAAAGGCAGACAAAGCTGCTCGGCACCGGGCAGGGCGAGCTGCAGCCCTTGGCGCAAACTCGACACGGTGGTGCCCCTCCCGCTACCCGAGGCGCGTTCTCGCTGCGGCTCGGTGATGCGGATGCCGCGCGAGGCGCCCGGCGTCAACTCGATCACGCCTTTGCGAGCGAGCGCCTGCAAGTGATCTTCGGCGGCATTGGCCGAGCGGAATCCGAGTCGGGCTGCGATCTCGGCTCGTGTGGGGGGATAGCCGAGTTCACGCACGGAGGCGGTGATGAGATCGAGGATTTCCTGCTGGCGCGGGGTGAGCTTGGAAACGAGAGGACGCATGCGTAGGCTCCGGCGGTAGCACAATGGTTTGGCAACGCGATCAGCTGACATCGTGGCTTGGTGGCATCTCGCTGCGCACCAAGCCGGAAGGCCTGATCGGGTTTCCAGCTTGATGATTTCCACAGCACTGTAAATCAAAACAGTTTTCCTGCAAAGCACTTCCCCCATGACGACTCCCTCCTCTTCCCGACTGCCACCCCGCATCGTCGTCCTGGGTACGGGCGGCACCATTGCGGGTACCGCCACGGGCGATCCCAGTCTTCCCGGCTATACCGCAGGAGTTCTGGGGGTCGAAGCCTTGCTGAAGGAGGTGCCGGCACTGGGCAGCCTGGCGGAGATCCAGGCCGAACAGGTCGCCAACCTGGACAGCAAGGACATGACCTTTGCGGTCTGGACCCGCCTGGCCGAGCGGGTGCTGCATTGGCTGGTGCAGCCCTCCATTCAAGCCTGCGTCATCACGCACGGCACCGACACGCTGGAAGAGACGGCCTATTTTCTGAGTCTGGTGCTGCCGCCTGACAAGCCGGTGGTGTTGACGGCTGCGATGCGACCGGCCACGGCGCTGAATGCGGACGGTCCGCAGAATCTTCTGGATGCCGTCCGCGTGGCGGCTCACCCAGAAGCGCATGGCCTAGGGGTGGTCTGTGTGCTTCACGGTGTGGTGCACGCCGCCCGCGATGTCGCCAAGATCAGCACCCATGCGGTTGAGGCGTTTTCTTCCGGCGAGCGCGGCCCCCTCGGGGAGATCGAGGGTCAGAACCTGCGGCTTTGGCGCCAAGCACCGCAGGAGCGGGGTGGGCCGTTTTCCCTCCCTGCGGCTGAGGCCTGGCCGCGCGTGGAACTGCTGTCCAATGTCGCGGGTGCCGATGGCGCTGTCGTGCGCTGCCTACTCTCGAACCCCGCCGTGCATCCGCGCTTGCGGGGGCTGGTTGTGGCCGGCACCGGAGGGGGTACGGTCAACCGCGAACTCGAAGCGGCGCTGGAGGCGGCCGCTGCACAAGGTGTGAGGGTGAAAGTGGCGTCTCGCGTCGGTCCCCTGCGAGGGGGCGATGATGACGGGCTCAGCGCCGTGAAGTTGCGGGTACGGCTTCTGCTTGAGCTGGCAGCGACCGAAGCCCCGCGACGGCCTCCAATGGAAACCCCGGCCGAAGGGGTGGCGCGCTGACGAAGTCGCTTCGCGTTAGCCCGCTGTGTTGCCGACAAGCGGCAACCAGATCTGTACCTGCAGGCCGCTGGGCTCCGCATTGCGCAACTCCAGTCGTCCGCCCATGGCCGTGATGGTTTTCTCGACGATGGACAGTCCCAGGCCGGTGCCTTTGGCCGAGGTTCTTGCGGCATCGCCGCGGAAGAACGGGCGTGTGAGTTGCGCCAGTTGTTCTTCGGGCACACCGGGACCGTGGTCGCGCACCGTCAGCAGGACCGTATCGATGCCTGGCTGCAGACTGATGTCGAGATCGGTGTGCACTTCGTCGGGTGTCAAGGCATAGCGCTTGGCGTTTTCCACCAGATTGACCACAACGCGCTGAAGCTCCAGGGTGTTGGCCTGCACGGGCGGCACGGGCGGGATCTGCAAGCGGAGCACCACCGTTTCGTCTTTCTGATAGCGGTCGCGGATAAAGTCGATCAGGGCATTGAGGTCGACCGTTTCCAGCTTGGGAGACGTGCTGCGCGCGTATTCGAGGAATTTGCTGATGATGCGGTCGGCCTGTTCGATGTCGTCGATGATGTGCTCGCGTGCCTGCTCATCGGGCACGCTCAGCTCGGCTTCCAGCCTCAGGCGGGCCAGCGGTGTGCGGATGTCGTGCGAAATGCCCGCCAGCATCAGCGCGCGCTCCTCTTCCACCTCCTGGAGGCTGCGGGCCATGCGGTTGAAGCCGCGATTCACCTCACGGATTTCGCGCATGCCTGAAATCTCGTCGAGCATCTGCGAATAGTTGCCCGCGCCGACCCGGGCTGTGGCAAGCCGCAGGTCGCGAAGCGGCTTGTTGACAAAACTGGCGATGACCGCAGCGCCAATGAGCGCCAGCAGCGTGGCGATGGCACCCCAGGTAGCCCAGGTTTCACTCAGGGAAGGGTCGATCCGGGATCGATCGAGCAAGAGCCAGTAGGGGTCGCCTTCGATTTGGAACCCGATCCAGAGTCCGGGACGATCGTTCACGACATCGGCGAAATCGAGCTGTTCGTTCAGCCGTGTGTCAACCGCCGTTTCAAGCCGCTTGGTGAACTCGGTGTGATTCATCGGCGTCCACAAGTCGCCCGGATTGCGCGGGTAGATGTAGATGCCTTCCTTTTTCGCCAGGTCGTCGAGCAGCGAGACCCGGTATTGCGGATCCGAGTGAATCAGCGCCAGTCGCGTGAGGTCGATGAGACTGGTGATCTGACGCGAGGTCTGCTCGACCTGCGGCCCGAGTTCGAGCAGGCGAAAACTCTGGAACCAGGTCGCCAGGCTGGCGCTGACCAGCAGGACGATGAGCAGAAAGGTGCGCCAGTACAAGCGGCCGAAGAGACCGCTGATCCAGCGTATGGGATGGACCCGGCGACCGACGCCGGAACCCGATGCCGAAGCAGGTACGGCGTCGCCGTCGATGGCCTCAGCCTTCGGCGTTGTCGGGAACGAAGACATAGCCTACGCCCCAGACCGTCTGGATGTATCGCGGATGCGCGGCATCGGTTTCGATGATCTTGCGCAGACGCGAGATGGCCACATCGAGACTGCGGTCGAAGGCTTCGTAGTCGCGGCCGCGGGCCAGTTCGGCCAGCCGATCGCGCGACAGCGGTTGGCGGGGGTGACGCACCAGCGCCTTGAGCATGGCGAATTCGCCCGTGGTCAGGCTGATGGTTTCACCGTTCTTGCTCAGTTCACGCCGCGCCAAGTCGAGGCTGAAGGGGCCGAAGAGCACGGTTTCATCCTCGCGCGAGGGCGCCCCGGGTAGCTCGGGAGAAGGCTGGCGGCGCAGCACAGCGCTGATGCGGGCGAGAAGTTCGCGCGGGTTGAAGGGCTTGGGCAGGTAATCGTCGGCGCCGACTTCCAGGCCGATGATGCGATCCACATCTTCCCCCTTGGCGGTCAGCATGATGATGGGGGTCTGGTCTTTGGAGGCGCGCAGGCGCTTGCAAATGGACAGGCCGTCTTCTCCGGGCAGCATCAGGTCGAGCACGATCAGGTCGAAACGTTCTTTCACCATGATGCGCGACATTGCCTTGGAGTCTTCGGCCACGAAGACTTCATAACCCTCTTGCGAAAGATAGCGACGCAACAGGTCGCGGATGCGCGCGTCGTCATCGACGACCATCAGCTTCTTCGGTTTTTCGTGGTCCATAGAGGCGTCATTCCTGAATGAAAACAAGGCAGACTCGTCTGCCAATCTTCCTTGCAGCGATAGGTCAGCTAAAGGCTTGTTACAGAGTTTACTGCGAGAGTCGGGTGATTCGGGCTCATTCGATTCGATAATTTCAATTGCAAACTTTGGATACGCCCTTGCTTCGATCGCCCCTGAATGCTCTGCTGAGTGCCTGTCTTGTCGGCTCGATGTCGCAAGCTGCTGCGTCGGCCGCGCTGACGCCGTCGCGGGCGGCGAGGTCATCTGCGCCCGTGGAAACGACGCTGTCTCCGTCTGCGGACGCAAGCCAGGCCGGCGCGCGCCTGGCCGCGTCGCATTTTCTCAGCCCGGCCGCGTCGGCGCCGGTCAGACCCCATGTGTTGACGCTGCACGATCGGGAAATCCTGCGGCAACAGATCGAGGGGTCTGCGCAGGGCTCGCACGCCTCGTCGAGCACATCGCCTAGTCATTCCCGGCCCTGAAGGCTGCGCCTCGCCTTGCAGCGGCGCGCAGCCCGGCCTTGCTTCTTGGGCGTGCGTGCTCGTCTTCGCGAGGGGGGCTCAGCGCGCACGGTTGCGCCCCATCCGGTCAGAGCAGGGTCAATGGTGGCACACAAGGCTTCGCATCGAACGGTCTGTATGATCCTGATCGCCTTGAACTTCAGCCTGGAACAACGTGGACCATCAGCCTCGCCTCTCCGCCGTGCAATGTCTGCATCCTGGGGGGCTGCATCGTCTGGCCTATTGGGAATGGGGC
>JAJTBQ010000108.1 GCA_021286835.1 Thiomonas sp. | reverse complement strand
CAGCCGATCGAGCCTTTCAAGGTCATCAACCCGGCCTTGGTGGAACTGGGCAAGAAGCTCTACTTCGATCCCCGTCTGTCGAAGTCGGGCGTGCTGTCGTGCAACACCTGCCACAACCTCAGCATGGGCGGCACCGACAACATCAAGACCTCGGTGGGCCACAAATGGCACCAGGGCCCGATCAACGCGCCCACGGTGTTGAACTCGGGCATGAATCTGGCCCAATTCTGGGATGGCCGCGCCAAGGACCTCAAGGAGCAGGCCGGCGGGCCCATCGCCAATCCGGGCGAAATGGGCTTCACGCATGATCTGGCCACCGATGTGGTGGCCTCGATTCCCGCTTACCGCGCCGAGTTCAAGGCGGCGTTCGGCAGCGACCAGGTGAGCATCAACGCGATCACCACCGCCATCGCCGCCTTCGAGGACACGCTGGTCACGCCCAACTCGCGCTTCGATCTATGGCTCAAGGGCGACAAGAAGGCCATGAGCGCCCAGGAGCTCGCGGGCTACAAGCTGTTCAAGGAGAGCGGCTGCATCGCCTGCCATTACGGCACCATCATGGGCGGCACCTCGTTCCAGAAGATGGGCGTGCAGGAGCCGTACAAGACCGCCAATAAAGAGGTGGGCCGTGCGGCCGTGACCGGCAAGGATGCCGACCGTTTCAACTTCAAGGTGCCCACGCTGCGCAATGTCGAACTGACCTATCCCTACTTCCACGACGGGCAGGCCGATACCCTGAAGGAAGCGGTCGACATCATGGGCCGTCTGCAACTGGGGCGTAAGTACTCCGCCCAGGAGAACGCCGACATCGTGGCCTTCCTCAAGACCCTGACGGGTGAGCAGCCTCAGATTCTGCTGCCCCTGCTGCCGCCCTCGGCCGACAGCACCAAGCGCCCGACGCCCTTCGACTGAAGGCGGTCCCGCCTGCCGCGCTGTGAAGCGCTGGCGGTTCAGACGTCGGCCCGCGAGAAACGCACGCGGGCCGACAGCCCTGCCGCATCGGGGCGATTGTCCAGGGTCACTTCCGCGCCACAGGCCCGCGCCGACTCGCGCACGATGGCCAGTCCCAGCCCGGTCCCCGTGGTGTCGGCGCTGTTGCCGCGGTAGAAGCGCTCGAACACATGGGGGCGCAACTCAGCCGGAATGCCCGGCCCGGTGTCGTCCACCTGCAACCAGGCGCGTCCTTCGTCGACCCCGACCTGCACCGTGACACTGCCGCCCCGCGGGGTGTAGCGCACCGCGTTGTCCACGAGATTGAAGAGCAGGGCGTGCACCAGCGCGGGATAGGCCTGCACCTCGGCCTGCGTGCACGCGGGGAGATAGCCGAGGTCGATGCCCCGGGCGTCGGCCAGCGCGGCCAGCTCGATGACCACCTCGCGCGCCAGGCCGACCAGATCGACCGCCTGCGTGGGCCGCACGCCGCCGCGCGAGGCTTCGGCCTGCGACAGACTCAGGAGCTGATGGATGAGTTGCGCGAGCTGGCGTGAGCCCTTGCCCAGCGCTTCGAGCGTGTGCTGCAACTCCGCGCTCGCGGGCTGGCGGCTGGCGTAGTCGAGCTGGGTGGCGATCAGGGCCACCGGGGTGCGCAGCTGATGGGCGGCGTCGGCGATGAAGCGCTTCTGCAGCTCGATCTGCCGCGTGAGCTGGGCGGCATGCTGGTTGAGGGTTTCGACGATGGGCCGCAACTCGCGCTGCAACGCCACGGTGCGCAGCGGTGACAGGTCGCTGCTGTCGCGCGCGCGCAGCGCCGCGCGCAGCCGAAGCAGCGGCCGCAGCTCCAGGGTCAGGCCCAGCAGCATCAGCGCCAGCGCCAGGATCAGCAGGGCCGACTCATGCAGCAGGGTGGGCCACCACAGACTGGCCGCGAGCTGGTCGAAGGCGCGGCGGGTTTCGGCCACGCTGATCAAGACCTCGGTCGTCTGGTCGTTGCGATACAGCGCCCGCGACAACGTGACCTGGCGCACCGCGTCGCCTTGAAACCGGGCATCGTCATAGCGCGCCGCGGCACCGCCGGGCAACGCGGGCACCGTCAGCCCGGGCCAGCCTGCGAGCAGCCTCCCCTTCGCGGTGCGAACCTGGAAATACACGCGGTCCTGCGCCGGGGAGGCGAAGATCTCCAGCGCGGCCGGCGGCGTCTGGGCCGTGAGCTGCCCGTCCTGCCAGCTCACCTGGCCCGCCATCATCTGCGCCGACGCGAGCAGCTGCCGGTCCTGGACGAGCCGGGCCACGTCGCGCGCATTGCTCCACGACAGACGGGCGGTGAGGGCCAGCGCCAACGTCATGGGGAGCAGCACCCAGAGCAGCAGCCGCAGACGCAGACTGGTCATGGCGCGTCGGCGTCGCGCAGCAGATAGCCCAGCCCGCGCAGGGTGACGATGCGCGCCTGGGTGGATTCGAGTTTGCGGCGCAGCCGGTGCACATAGATCTCGATGGCGTCTTCGCCGCCCGAGTCCTCGGGCGCGAACACCGCCTGCGCGAGCTGCGTCTTGCTCACGGTCTTGCCCATGCGCAGCAGCAGTGTTTCGAGGACACGGTGTTCGCGCGGCGTGAGCGTCAAGGGCACGCCCGCGGCCTGGAAGGCCCGCGTGTCCAGGTCGTAGAGCAGGTCGCCGCACCGAAGCTGGGACTGGCCGCTGCGGCTCTGGCGCCGGATCAGCGCCTTGATGCGCGCCACCAGCTCGCGGATTTCGAAGGGCTTGACCAGATAGTCGTCGGCGCCAAGCTCCAGGCTGTCGACCTTGATGTCGAGCGAGGCGCTGGCGGTGAGGATGAGCACGGGCAGGTCGTTGCGCTGACGTCGCAGCCGGCGCAGCACGCTGCGGCCGTCGAGCCCGGGCAGCTTGAGGTCGAGCAGCAGCAGCTCGTAGGGCGTCTGCTCAAGCCGCGCGATGGCCGCCTCGCCGTCATGCACCGTGTCGACGTCGAACTGCTCTTCGCGCAAGACCTTGCCCAGCCAGAGGGCCAGATCCTGGTTGTCTTCGACGAGCAGCAATTTCATGGCAACAGATTGGGGGCGAAGGGGTGCACTGTCGCCGCGGGGCGGCGCCATGGCATCCGGGAAACTCCCGAGATTCGCGCGGGGCGGTTGAAAGCGGATTGAAGGCTGGGCCTGCCTAGCATTCCGCTCACGGCGCACCGCATCGGCGTCGCCGCCACGACAACAGGTTTCACAGGAGACAAACCATGCACACATTCAAGCGTATCGCAGGCGCCACGGCGGTGGCTCTGGCCTGCACGGCCATGGCCGCTTCGGCGCAGGCCGCGGAGAAGATCAGCATCATGGTGGGCGGCATCAACAAGATCATCTACCTTCCCGCCAAGCTCACCGAGCAACTGGGTTACTTCAAGCAGGAGGGGCTGGACGTGCAATTGCTGTCCGAGCCGGCCGGGGTCAACGCCGAAAACGAGATGATCGCCGGCGCCGTGCAAGGCGTGGTCGGCTTCTACGACCACTCCATCGACCTGCAAAGCAAGGGCAAGGAAATCGAGTCGGTGGTGCAGTTCGCCAAGGTGCCGGGCGAGGTGGAACTGGTGTCGGCCAAGGAGGCCGGCGCCATCAAGTCGCCGGCGGATTTCAAGGGCAAGACGCTGGGGGTGACCGGACTGGGCTCGTCCACCGACTTTCTCACGCAGTACATGGCGGCCAAGAGCGGGCTTAAGCAGGGCGACTATTCACTGCTGGGCGTCGGCGCGGGCAATACCTTCATCGCGGCCATGCAGCAGGGCCGCATCGCCGCGGGCATGACCTCCGATCCGACGGCGGCGCAGATGCTGTCCACCGGCCAGGCCAAGGTGCTGGTCGATCTGCGCACCGAGCAGGGCACGCGCGCAGCGCTGGGCGGTGTGTATCCGGCGGCCTGCCTGTACATGCCCAATGCGTGGGTCAACAGCCATAAGGAGGAGGTGACCAAGCTCGCCCGGGCCTTCGTCAAGACGCTGCAATACATTCACACCCACACGGCCGAACAGGTGGCCGACCAGATGCCGGCGGATTACTACGGTGGCAACAAGGCGCTGTATGTGCAGGCGCTGAAGGCGTCGCTGCCCATGTTCACCGCGGACGGCCGCATGCCCGACGGCGGACCGCAGACCGTGCTGCAGGTTCTTTCCACCTTCAAGCCCGCGGTGAAGGCCGCGCACATCGACCTGTCCAAGACCTACACGACCGCGTTCGTGACGGCCGCGGCGAAGTAAGCATCGCATCTGCAGACGCCTCCGGCCCGGCGCGGCATGCCGGGCGGGCCTGCTACTCGTTCCAGGAGGCGCCATGGCGTTCCAATCCCCCACCGTGCCGGCCATCGAGCTGGACAACGTGACCCTGAGATTCCTGTCGCCCGACGGCAAGGCCACGGTTGCGCTGCAGGACTTCAGCATGACGGTGCAGCGCGGCGAGTTCTGCGCCATCGTCGGTCCGACCGGCTGCGGCAAATCGACCACGCTCAGTTTGATCACCGGGCTGCTGCAGCCGACCACCGGGAAGGTTCGGGTGATGGGCGAAGCGGTGCAGGGCATCGATCCGCGCATCGGCTTCGTCTTTCAGAGCGACGCGGTCTTTCCCTGGCGCACCGTGCTCGACAACGTGGCGGCGGGGCCGATGTTTCGCGGCCAGAGCAAGGCGCAGGCGCGCGAGCTGGCGGAGCAGTGGTTGCGGCGTGTCGGTCTGGCCGGGTTCGAAAAGCACTATCCGCACCAGCTCTCGGGCGGCATGCGCAAGCGCGTGGCGCTGGCGCAGACCTTCATCAACAAGCCCGAAATCCTGCTGATGGACGAGCCCTTCGGCGCGCTCGACATGCAGACCCGCACCTTGATGCAGGATGAGCTGTTGCAGCTCTGGTCGGCCAGCGGCGGCTCCGTGGTGTTCGTCACCCACGATCTGGAGGAGGCCGTGGCACTGGCGGACAAAGTGCTGGTACTGACCTCGCGCCCGGCCACGGTCAAGCAGGTCTACACCATCGACCTGCCGCGGCCGCGCGTGATGTCGCAGATCCGTTACGAGCCGCGTTTCATGGATTACGCCCGCGAGATCTGGAACGATCTGCGCGAGGAAGTCCACATCTGAGCTGGAGACCGAGAGATGGCAAGCACCGTGCAATTCGAGGGTTCGCAGTCTGATGCGACCACCACGCCCCCGGGCCGCAGCGCCCAGGCCATCGCGCAGGCCGAGGCCGAGGCGGCCGCACAGCGGCTGATGCGCCGCCGCGCCCGGCTGGTGAACTTCTGGCGCATCGCCGTGCTGGTGATCATCCTGGGCGGATGGGAGCTGGCCGCGCGGCTGCACTGGATCGACCCCTTCTTCTATTCGATGCCCACGCTGATCGTGGCGCAGATCTACACCTGGATCGTGCACGGCACCTCTCAGGGGCCGTTGTGGCAGCAGGTGCTGGTCACGCTCGAAGAAACCGTGCTGGGCTTTCTGATCGGCGCCGCGGGCGGCATCGTCTGCGGCATCCTGCTGGGCCGCAACAAGCTGCTGGCCGACATCTTCAGCGTCTACATCAAGGTGGCCAATTCCATCCCTCGCGTGGTACTGGGCTCGATCTTTGTCATCGCCCTCGGGCTGGGCATGGCGTCGAAAGTGGCCCTGGCCGTGGTCATGGTGTTCTTCGTCGTTTTCGGCAATGCCTTCCAGGGCGTGCGCGAGGCCGACCGCTACATGATCGCCAATGCCCAGATCCTGGGCGCGTCGCCGCGGCAGGTCACGATGAGCGTGGTCGTGCCCTCGGCGCTGAGCTGGATTCTGGCCAGCCTGCACGTGAGCTTCGGTTTCGCGCTGGTGGGCGCCGTGGTGGGCGAGTTTCTCGGCGCGCGCCAGGGCATCGGGCTGCTGATCTCGACGGCGCAGGGCGCGTTCAATGCCAGTGGCGTGTTCGGCGCCATGATCGTGCTGGCCGTCGTCGCCCTGATCGCCGAGGGGCTCATCACCCTGCTCGAAAACCGCCTGCTCAAATGGCGGCCGGCGCAGTTCGGCTGAACCCCGCGGCCTGAGCCGTGCTCACCAGCGGCGCTTGCGCACGTTGCGCAGGAACTCGTCGAGGATGGGCGTGCAGTCGAGCAGCTCGGGGTTGGACGGATGGTGGAATTCCGGGTGCCACTGCAGGCCCAGCAGAAAGTTGCGGCCGGTGCCGCGTATGGCTTCGGGCAGGCCGTCTTCGGGGCTGATCGCGTCCACCGCCAGATCGCGGCCCAGGGTGCGCACCGCCTGGTGATGCACCGACACGATGTTCAGACTGCCGGGGTCGACCTCGGGGTAGAGGCGGGCGAGCAGACCGCCTTCGGTGAATCGCACCGGGTGGTAATGCCGGTCGTAGGTGTCGCTGAGGTGTTGGGTCTTGCTGGCGGTGAATTGCGAGGGCAGATCCTGATAGAGCGTGCCGCCCATGGCGACGTTGATGAGCTGCGCCCCGCGGCAGATGCCCAGCACGGGCTTGCGCACTTCGATGAACTCGTGCAGCAGTTCCATTTCATAGCCGTCGCGCACCGGATCGCCGGCCCACTCGGGTTGGAGCGGCTCTTCGCCGTAGCTGTGCGGGCTCATGTCGGCACCGCCCTGAAGGATGAGCCCGTCGAGCGCATCGGCGTAGTCGCCCAGGCGGATATTGCTGCGCACCAGTCCGCTGCCCGTGGCCACGGTGGGCACCATGAAGACCAGCACATCGCGCGACATGGCCCAGTGCGCGACGGACTGCTCCAGGTACTGCAGGGTTTTGCTGCGCAAACCGGCCTGGCCCGGCTGGGGGTGGTCGATGCGCGCTGAAATGCCGATTTTCAGGGGTTTGGTCGCCATGG